>CAVKLF010000049.1:0-16972 GCA_963657075.1 bacterium
AGAGCACAACACTTTTAATGTTGGGGTCATGGGTTCGAGCCCCATGCGAGTCACCTATCGAAAAGCAGTTACCTATTTTTAGGCAACTGCTTTTTTATTTTCCCCTTACCACTGATTAATGTCAGCCTTGGCTTCCACCTTTTTCTCTATATTGTCGGGCAATTTCGAGAAGAAGTCGTAGCCGGTGATTCGCTCCACCTCATCTACCGAGTTGACGAAATCTTTCTTCTTAAGTCCTGTAGCATTTTGGTTGCGACAGATGAAGCCAATGGCTTGCGGACTCTTGCCTGTACGGAGGATGACTTTGAAGAAGGCATCGGGCACCACCACCTTATTCTTACCCAACTTGCGATGCTGCTTATTAAGAAAGATGGGGCCACATACGATGTACACCTTACCATACTTCTTCGCCCACGTGCGGCACTGCTGCTCTATACTGTTCCAGACACCTGCATTGAGGGCATGGGTCTGGGGACACATATTGGTCATCAGGAAGCACTCGTCCATGGCTCTTTGACTCCACTTATTATCGCCCGCTGGGCACATATGCCCCTTATCAAATCCACTATTATAATAGTCTGCATTCATCCCCTTGGGCGATGGCATTTCATCATCATCCTGAAATTTGCCACGGGGCAATGTGCCCGAAGCATGATCACGAGTAAGAGTCCACGCTACCCAATTGGGTTGACGGGTATCATGATTGTACGACACGGTATATGCCAACCGATGCTTGATAGTTTGCGAAATTCTGTTGTTGGAAACAGGAATCTCCAGTCCTGGCGCATCGGTCAGAGAGGCAGGAAGGGTAAAGGAAGAGAGCATAGCAATAGCTACTGCGATCATCCACATTTTGAAATTTCTTAGATACTTTTCCATATCATGTATGTTAATTTTTCTGCAAAAATAGCACTTTATGTGAAAACTAGCAAGAAATACGAGATATTTTTTGCATATTTCAAAATAAAAGTTTACCTTTGCACTCGCTTAACAGCAAGGCTTCGGGATTTGGCGCAGTTGGTAGCGCACACGTCTGGGGGGCGCGAGGTCGCTGGTTCGAGTCCAGTAATCCCGACAAGCATCGCATTTCTAACAGTCATAGACTGGAAAGAAATGCGATGTTTTCGTTTCCGCCATGTCGTCCATAGCAACATCTTAACAAGAAGCAACAGAAACATTAACTCATATTAACTAAACAAGGAAGCAAGTTTTACGTCAAACCTACGTTATATAGACGTAACAAGGAAGTATAACTAGCAAATAAAAAATAAAAATGAAGAAGATTACATTACTCTCTATCTTGGCTGCATTCGTAACAGCCTTATCATTCACAGCTTGTAATAGCAGCGACAGTGATTCTACCGAGACGATATCTCTGGAAAATCAGCAGACCATGATTTCCAATCTGGGATATATGCAAAATGGAAACTTAATTTATTACAGTGAGAATAAATTGAACGTCAACGACGTAACAGATACCATTCCTGCCACTGCATACATGACATCGGGGACGACCAAAGCGACCGATGGAACCATCCAGAGCTACTATGGCATCGCATCATTTCAGTTTCCTGTAAGTACGCTCAAGAACTTCATCAGTGATAAAAAGTTGGCAGAAAAGATTGGGGAAATGGAATCACAGACCCTCAAGGTATACTTAATTCCTTACAGCATCACCAATCAAAGTTATATTGCCAACCCTGACGATATCAAACTTGGCGACATCACCACAGATAGCCAGACTTATAAAGATGTTACCATCAAGTTCTATAGCAATTATTACTTGGGAGGCTTTGCAACAAACCAGACTAGCAAGAATACATATTTCCAAATCTATCTAGTAGCAGGAGCCATCTACGTAAACGGTTCGCAAACGAGCTTATTGCAGACCTGTACCATCAACAGCAATAGCTACCCTCCAGCATACTTGTTTACTACAAACAAGTAAACTTCTTGGGAAAAATCTCATCATACGCATAAGTTAATACTCTTATAAATAAACAACTTACAAGTATATGCCCTGAACTTATCATTCAGTATGAAAACTTATAAGGCGCAATAGTCAATTTCGACTATTGCGCCTCTCTTTTTTATCTTCCTACTAGCTAAGAGAGAGCCTAGACCAGAAAGGCCAGGACTCTCCTTCGTGTATTATTCCTTTCTCCAGACCTTGCTCATATCCTCCAGACTCTTGCCCTTGGTCTCTGGCACGAGTTTCCAAACGAAGAGCGCCGCAATGATACAGATGGCTCCATAGAGTCCATAGGTGAACCAGTGGCCGAAGTCATCGCCAGGCGTAAGGTGCATATTGAACATAGGCACGAAGGTAGAAGAGACGATGAAGTTGAAAATCCACTGGAAGGCAACGGCGATGGCTACAGCCGCACCACGGATGGTATTAGGGAAGAGTTCGGCGATGAGCACCCATGCGATAGGTCCCCAAGAGAACATGAAGCTGGCACTATACACCATGATGCTGAGCATCGTGACTGTGCTCAATGCCGCATTGCCGAAGGTAAGGGCCACACCCAGTGCTCCGATGGCCATTCCGAGAGATCCACAGATAAGCAATGGCTTACGACCGAGCTTTTCTACTGTAAATACGGCCACGAGAGTGAACGAGATGTTTACGACGCCCATGATAACGGTCTGCACCATCGGGTTGCCCATACCCATATCCTGGAAGATACGCGGAGCATAATAGAGCACAGCATTGATACCTACAGCCTGTTGGAATACGGAGAGCATGACACCCACGAAGATACACAGAAATCCGTAAGAGAAAATTTTCTCTGTCTTCTCGGTAACGGTATTCTTGATATCATCGATAATTTCCTTAGCAGTAGAAGTACCATTAATCTTAGAGAGGATGCCGAATGCCTTCTCATGCTGCCCTATCATCACGAGATAGCGAGGCGTCTCTGGCACGAAGCAGATAAGGAAGGTGAAGAGACCTGCCGGCACGCACTCACTACCAAACATATATCTCCAGCCCGTCTCCACCGTCCACTCGGCATCAGCCCAGTTGGCAATGGCACCAGCAGCATCATAGATCGGATTGGCATGATCGCCCATGATGATGAAGTTGACAAAGTAAACTACCAGCTGACCGAAGATGATGGCAAACTGATTACAGCTCACCAGCATACCTCGCACATGGCTAGGTGCAATCTCGCCGATATACATCGGACAGATGGCCGAAGCCATACCCACACCGACACCACCAAGAATACGGTAGAAGTTGAATACCAAGAGGAGCGTCCAGTCGGCTTTACCCTGAGGCAGGATGTAAGTCTCCGGCTCCATGGATCCCCATGCAGAGAGGAAGAAGCAGACGCCAGCAAAGATGAGCGAACGCTTACGACCAAACTTGCTGGCGAAGAGACCAGACAACGAACTACCGATGATACAACCAATCAGCGCACTGGAAGAGGTGAAACCGTGCATAAAGTCGGTGTACTCGAAATCATTGGCACCCTTGAAGAATGCCTGCAAACCCTTCTCGGCGCCCGATATCACAGCGGTATCGTAACCGAAAAGCAGACCGCCTAGGACGGCGACCATCACGATTGAGATAAGATAGGCTTTAGAGCCCTTTTCGTACTGTTCCATTATTTTTAGGTTTTGATATGTTATTTATTGTCATTTATCGGGTAAATAAAGACTATACCTTACAATTATATACGCAAATTCTTATAAAATATTACGACCGATATGCACTTTTCCCCCATTTTTTTTGTAAATTTGCAACCAAAATAGATATTACGTAATATGAACATAGCAGATTTCCTTAACAAAGAGGGCGACAAGCGTGGCTTTTCGTTCGAGATTTTGCCACCTCTGAAGGGCAATGGTACGGCGGCACTTTTCCGCACCATCGATGCACTGAAGGAGTTCGGTCCTAGATTTATCAACATAACGACACACCATAGCGAATATGTTTACAAGGAGTTGGAAGGCGGACTTCTCACTCGCCAACGCACACGCCGCCGTCCTGGTACGGTAGCCATCGCAGGGGCCATCCAGAACAAATACGATATCCCCGTCATCCCTCACATTATCTGTAGCGGTGCATCCAAGGAAGACATCGAGTACGAATTGCTCGACCTTCAGTTTCTCGGCATCTCCAATGTGCTCGTGCTCCGTGGTGACAAGGCGAAGGAAGACCGTCAGTTTACCCCTACCCCTAACGGTTATGCCCATGCCACAGAACTTCTAGAACAAATCAATCAGTTCAACGAAGGTTTCTTCTCCGACGGCACAGCCATCAAGCACCCAGGCGAAAAGTTCTGTTGTGGTGTGGCTTGCTATCCTGAGAAGCACGAAGAAGCGCCCAACCTGGAGCAAGACATGCAGCACCTTCTGGAGAAGCAACAGCTAGGCGCATCTTACGCCGTAACCCAGCTTTTCTACGACAACAAGAAGTTTTACGAATTTGTAGAGAAGGCTCGCCAGATGGGCATTACCATACCGATCATCCCAGCTATCAAACCATTCGCCAAGTTGAGCCAACTCACTATGGTGCCTAAGACCTTCCATTGCGACATTCCAGAGGAATTGGCTAGCGAGGTACTGAAGTGCAAAACCGATGAGGATGCCAAGGCTCTCGGCATAGAATGGAGTACCGCCCAGGTAAAGGATCTCTTCGAGCACGGATACAACAATGTACACTTCTTCACCGTATCTGCCGTGGAGAGCGTAAAGCAAATCGCCAAAGCGTTGTTTTAAGGATAAAACATGAAGTATAAATGAATCGTAGTGAAGTTATAGGTCAGCAAGAGGTTTGGGACCGTCTGATGGAGATGGTCCAGGAGAATCGCGTGCCTCATGCATTGATGTTCTGCGGTCCGCAAGGCTGTGGCAAGCTCGCTATAGCCTTGGCTTTTGCCAGCTATCTACTGGGCGATTCTGCGATGCTCAACAAGTGGGAGCATCCCGACCTCCACTTCACCTTCCCTACTATCAAAACCTCGGACATGACGAGCGATACCAAGCCTACGAGCCTCGACTTCATTAAAGAATGGCGAGAGATGCTCCTGCAGGAAGGTCCTTACGTCATGATAAGCGACTGGATGAAGCGCATGGGAAAGACAGACGCTGACTTCAACAAACAAGCCATCATCACCGCCGAGGAGACCGACAACCTCTCACAAGAGCTGAGCATGATGTCGAGCCAAGGCGGATACAAAATCAGCCTTATCTGGCTTCCGGAGCGAATGAACCAAACGAGCGCCAACAAGATACTCAAACTCTTGGAAGAACCGCCTCGCCAAACGCTTTTCCTCTTAGTAAGCGAGAACCCAGAACTGCTCTTGGAGACAATCAGAAGCCGCGTACAACGCATCGACTGCAAGAAGATTGACATAGCAGACGTGGAAAAGGCTCTGATAGAACGCCGGGCATTGACGCCAGACATGGCGCACCGTATCGCCCGTATCTCCAACGGCAACTGGAATCACGCCCTCGAAGAGCTAGACTCGGGCAATGAGAACCGCCAGCATCTCGACATGTTTATCATGCTGATGCGCCTCTCCTACATGCGAAACATCCACGACCTAAAGAAGTGGAGCGAAGTGGTGGCCACCTTCGGACGTGAGAAGCAACGACGCATGCTCGACTACTTCATGCACATGCTCCGAGAGAGTTTCATGTACAACTTCCGCCAGTCCGAGCTGGTCTATATGACCGAGGAAGAAGAGGATTTCACCCGAAACTTCGCCCGATTCATAAACGAGGCAAACATTATCGACATCTACCACCTCTTAGAGGAGAGCAAGCGATTTATCTCTCAAAATGCCAACCCAAAGATTGTATTCTTCGACATGGCACTAAAGGTTATCGTGCTGCTCATCAGGAAGTGAAGAGGGAAGAGAGAAGAGTGAAGAGTGAAGAGTGAAGAGTGAAGAGTGAAGAGTGAAGAGGGAAGAGGGAAGAGGGAAGAGGGAAGAATGAAGAGTGAAGAATTCAATAGCATTCATGGCGCAAGCCTATCAATTATACATTATAAATTATTAATTATACATTAAAATATACATTAAGATTAGATTATCGTGGACTATAAGAATATGAAATTCAGAATGTGGCAAGGATGCGACAGAGGTCTATGTTGTAAGGCTGTCGGCAGACAAGACCGACAACTCAACACATATGACTGGCTCGCCGATGTGCCCGGTAACGCTGAGAGCACCGACCTCGTGGAGGTGCAATTCAAGAACACCCGAAAGGGGTATTATCACAATGTAAACAACCTAGACCTGCAGAAGGGCGACGTAGTAGCCGTAGAGGCGAGTCCGGGGCACGACATCGGTGTGGTTACGCTGACAGGTCGCCTCGTAAAGCTCCAGTTGAAGAAGGCGAACCTGAAGTCTTCCGATGAAATCAAGCGCATCTATCGCATCGCCAAACAGGTAGACTTGGACAAAGCGAAAGAGGCGAAGGCTCGTGAGCACGCCACCATGATACAGAGCCGACAGATAGCCAAAAACCTCGGGCTGAAGATGAAAATCGGAGACGTGGAGTACCAGGGCGATGGCAATAAGGCGATATTCTATTATATCGCCGACGAGCGTGTAGACTTCCGCCAGCTCATCAAGGTATTGGCAGAAACATTCCATGTACGCATCGAGATGAAGCAGATTGGTGCCCGACAGGAGGCTGGGCGTATCGGCGGAACAGGTCCTTGCGGACGTGAACTTTGCTGCGCCACTTGGATGAAAAATTTTGTGAGCGTGAGTACCAATGCCGCACGCTTCCAAGACATCTCCCTGAACCCACAAAAACTAGCCGGCATGTGCGCCAAGCTGAAGTGCTGCCTCAACTATGAGGTAGACAGCTATGTGGAAGCTAGCCGCAAACTGCCTCCAAAAGATGCCATATTGCAAACAGCCGATGGTGAATTCCATCAGTTTAAGGTAGACATCCTTGCAGGTCTTATCACCTACTCCAGCGATAAAAATCTCGCCGCCAACCTGGAAACCATCACAGCTACCCGTGCCAAGGAGATTATCGAGATGAACCGCCAGGGCGAGAAACCACTCAGCCTCTTGGAAAATGGCAAGGTGAAGCCAAGCGAAAAGCCTATCGACCTCCTTGCCGAGGCCGACCTGAGCAGATTTGACAAGGCGAAGAAAAAGAAGAAAGGCGGCAAGAGTGGAAATGGCAAGAACCGCAATCGTGAGAATCGCCAAGACAACAAGCCACAAGGCGAAAGCAAAAAAAACGAACGAGGCGACCGTCGTCCACAAAACAATAATCGCCGAGGTGAAAACAAGCCAAAGGCAGAAAACAAGCCGCAAGCCGACAGCAATGCACAATAAGATGAACAGACTAAATTATAGGAATCTCGCGATGGGAGTATTGTTTGCCACGGCAGGCATTCTCTCCTCTTGCTATCAGAGCACGATATTTGACGAATACGTACATACTCCGATAGCAGGATGGGAGAAGAACGATACGCTCTCGTTCGAGATTCCACCATTGCAGGAAAGCGGGCATTACCAAGAGAACCTAGGGCTTCGCATTACGGGCGACTACCCCTTTATGGGCCTCACCCTCATCGTGGAACAAAACATTTACCACAACAAGCGGAAGATTGCATCGGAACATAAGGTGGATACCTTGAACTGCCAACTTACCACCTCCAACGGCATCAGCAAAGGGCAAGGCATCAGCTATATCCAGTACAATTTCCCCATCAATCTCTACCCCATGCACCAAGGCGACTCCATTCATATCTCCATCCGTCACGACATGAAGCGTGAGATACTGCCGGGTATAAGCGACATCGGAGTAAAGATAACCAAACACTAAAGAAAAATCAGCTTCTCACGAGATTTCTACCCGCATCTATTCTTAGGAAAATGAAGAGCAATATCGTGAAACCCCAGAGGGATGAACCTCCGTAACTGAAGAAGGGCAACGGAATACCGATAACGGGCGTAAGACCCAGCACCATACCCACATTGATGAAGAGATGGAAGAGAAACACCGACAGGACGCAATAGCCGTATATTCGCCCGAACTTATACGGTTGTCGTTCAGCCAAGTGTATCAGCCTCAATATCAACATCAGAAATAGCAACAATACGCCAGCCGAGCCAAGGAACCCTTCCTCCTCACCTACCGTACAGAAGATAAAGTCGGTATCCTGTTCGGGCACAAACTTGAGCTTGGTCTGCGTTCCGTTAAGGAATCCCTTGCCCTGCAAGCCACCCGAACCGATGGCAATCTCACTCTGATGCACATTGTATCCAGCACCAGCCAAGTCTTCATCGAGACCGAGAAGCACATTGATACGTACACGCTGGTGAGGCTCCATCACATTGTTGAGCACATAGTCGGCGCTATAAAAAAACACGAGGCTACCTATGGAGAATAGCGAGATAAGGAAATAGTTCTTGTATCTGGTGCGAAGCCCGTGATAGATAAGAAATCCTATCATCAGCGCACAGAGTAAGAGCTGTATCCAAACGATGTCGAAAGGAATGACATACGTAGAAAAGAGAGCCACAAGAAGCGTGATGCCTATAGCATATCCTCCGATGATGAGCGCATGTTTTCTATTGCCAGTATACGACCACACCATACCAGCCGTAAAGAGCTGCACCAAGAGCAATACCACAAACTTACCCACCGAGGTATAGGTATCCCACATCATCACGTTCTCGTACTTCACGCCCACCACGAAGTAAGCTACCATCGATACACCCGTGAAGAGCACCGCCCCAGGCATTCCCTCACGATAAAGCATCAGGAAGAAGGCGGAATAAACCAATGCAGAACCCGTCTCCCGTTGCCCCACAATGCAGACCATAGGGAGGAGGATAATACCCACAGCAGCCATGAAATGCTTGATATTTTGCATATTGAAACCATAGTTCGACATAAACTTAGCCACAGCCAGCGCTGTGGCAAACTTGCCAAACTCGGCAGGTTGCAATCGGAGAGGTCCCAATACGAGCCACGAGTGCGACCCCTTGATGCTATGCGGATTGAATATCGTGGCGAAGAGCAGGAGTATCAGAACGCCATAGATAACATACGAGAAGGTATCGTAAAACCTGTCGTCAAGCATCAGTATGACGAAACCTAACGCTATCGACGTACCTATCCAAATTATCTGCATACCCGATCGGGCACCCAGGCTAAATATCTCGTTGTCGCCATAGGTGTACGAAGCACCACAGACGCTCACCCAACCGAAGATGAGGAGTGCCAGATAAATGCCTATCGTCCACCAGTCGAGCGAACGCAGCACACCAGGTTGTTTGCTATTCGTTTGAGCCATTTCAGTTTTTCAATATTTTCAATATTTTCAATTTTCCATATTTCCATATTTCCATATTTCCATATTTCAATATTTCAATATTTCAATATTTCCATCTTCCTTATCTGCTTGATGAACCGTAAGCTATACGGCGATGCTGGAACTCGTCGGCTTGTTTCTGCGATGCTGGCGACAGCTTGCCGTGCAAGTATTGTTCCATCATCAAACCACCGATAGGTACACCATAATCGGCACCCCATCCACCATTCTCCACATATACAGCGATGGCAATCTTCGGATTGTTCATCGGTGCAAAACCCATGAAGACAGAGTGGTCGTGCCCACGGTTTTGGGCAGTACCCGTCTTACCACAAGCCTCAAAATCGTACTTGGCCAGCATCTTACAGGTTCCCTTGAGCGCCGAACTTCGCATACCAGCCACCACATAGTCGTAGGCTCTGCGGGTAGCCTTGGTAACATGCTTGTGCGTATAGAGCGTATCGAGCGGTTCGCCTTGTACCTTGCGCACCACGTGAGGCACGTAGTAATAGCCTCTGTTGGCAATGGTGGCTCCCAGGTTAGCTATCTGCAGAGGCGTAAGGTTTACCTCACCCTGACCGATGGAGATACTGATGATGGTGAGTCCGTTCCAAGAGCCTTTGTACGCCTTGTCGTAGAACTGGGCGTTAGGTATCAGTCCTCGTTTTTCGCCAGGCAGGTCGATGCCCAGCTTATAGCCGAAACCCATACTCACCATGTAGTCCTTCCAGGTGGTGATAGCGTTCTGCACCGATCCATACTTGCGCTTGTTTCCTATCATATAATAGAGCCCCCAGCAGAAGTAACCATTGCACGAGGTGCTGATGGCATCAATAAGGGCAATGGGCGAAGGGTGCCCATGGCATCCCACATGCAAGCCTTTGTAACTAAATCCATGATTGCAGGGGAAGGCTGTGCCCGGGGTAATGATGCCCTCACTGAGATAGGTAAGTGCCTGAGTGGTCTTGAAGGTAGAGCCTGGTGGATACTGGCCCATGATGCTTCGGTTGAGGAGCGGTTTCCAAGGGTTTTGCGAGAGATAACGATGCATCTTGCCTCGCATTTTCCCCACCAGCCTTCGAGGGTCGTAGGTAGGAGAAGAAACCATTGCCAGCACTTCGCCCGTACGAGGGTCGAGGGCTACGATACTGCCTATCTTGCCTTGCAGGAGTCGCTCGCCCAGCGCCTGGAGGTTAACATCGATACCCAGTGTGAGGTCTTTGCCTGCTATAGGACGCTGATCGAGCTTGCCATTCTGGTAACTTCCCTGTATTCTGCCGTGCGCATCGCGCAGCATTATCTTGATACCCTTCTGCCCCCTCAGCTGCTTCTCGTAGGCTTTCTCTAGTCCGAGCTTGCCTATATAGTCGCCTGGTTGATAGTAGTCATCATCCTCGATATCGCTCTCCGATACCTCTCCCACATCACCCAGCACATGGGCGGCATACGGATAGGAATATTCTCGAATACTTCGCTTCTGCACATAGAAACCGGGGAAACGAAACATCTTTTCTTGGAACACGCTGAAATCTTTGTCCGACAGCTGGTTCATAAAGAGCTGTTGGGTATATCGGGAGTATCCGGGATTTTTGTTTCTATCCTTGATATCGTTCATGCGCTGGATAAAGAATTCCTTCGTGATACCCAGGGTATTGCAAAACTCCATCGTGTCGAGATGCCCGCTCTCCTCATTCATCACCACCATGAGGTCGTAGGAAGGCTGATTATAGACCATCAACTTGCCATTGCGGTCGTAGATGGCACCACGGGAGGGATACTCCACCTGCTTAAGAAAGGCATTGGAATCGGCATTCTTCTTATAGTCGTCGCTCATAATCTGAAGCGTGAAGAGACGAATCATGTAGATGACGACTATCGCTATCGCCACCCCACCTATCACGTATCTACGCTTTTCTAGATTGTAATCCACCATAAAAAATCTCTTATACCTTAATTATATAAT
This sequence comes from bacterium, assembly GCA_963657075.1. Taxonomy (GTDB): domain Bacteria; phylum Bacteroidota; class Bacteroidia; order Bacteroidales; family Bacteroidaceae; genus Prevotella. Next base: position 11,268 of record CAVKLF010000049.1, read on the forward strand.
ACAACACCCTTACTTTCTTCTGAAACTCTCCAATGCCATAACGAGCACAAAGGTGATGGCTGAACTGCCTCCGATACAAAGAAGCCACTGCACCCAGTTGAAGAAATTGAAGGTTTCCAGCGTGAAGAACACCAAGTTGTAGATGAGCACGATCATCAGCGTATATAATACGTAAGAGCCCACACCGATGGTGTGCATCGAAGGCTCCAGGTCTTCAGCACTGTCGCGAGGCACAAATAACTCGAAGAGGTATGGCTGAACTAGCCCCACGAGCGTCATGGATGCCGCCGCAATGCCGGGAGTGTTGGCAAAGACATCAATGCAGAGTCCGAGCATGAAGCTCCACAGAAGTACCGACCAACGGGGATGGTTGCGACGGAAATGGAGCACCATGATGATATAGAGCAAAGGAGTGGCACAGTGGAAGAGGTGGATATGATTGAACACCAATCCCTGCACCAGCACGAGCACCACAAAGGTGGCGAATCGTTTCATCAAATCTATACTCATTGTTGTTATTTATACATTATCTTACTATGGCTTGATGCTGTCGCGAGCAGCACGCATCAAGTCTACCCTCTCCTTCATCGAGGTGTCGTCGATGACGCATACGTCACGAAGTCGGGCAAAGTCGGTACTCAGACGCACCTGCACGCGATAGGAAAGTCCATCGGCAGAATTGAACACATGTAATATCTTACCTACCCTCAATCCTGGGGGAAAGACTGCACTGTAGCCACTCGTTACCATATAGTCGCCCAACTTAAAGTGGGCGTGGCGTGGCACTTCTTCTACGTAAGCAAGTTCGCTAGATCCTCCCTTCCATCGCAGATAGCCAAAATAGCCTCTGTGCTGGATGGTACAACTGATGTTCGACTTGGTATTGAGCACAGGTATCACGATGGAGTAATGCTCTGCCACGAGATATACAATACCCACCACGCCTGTACCGCTCACCACGCCCATGTCTTTACGGATACCGTCGGCGGCACCCTTGTCGATGGTGATGAGATTGTCTGGGCGGTCGATGCTATTGTCTACCACCTTGGCAGGTATCAGCTTATAGCTTTGCAGCATCGCTATCTGGTCTCGGCGAATCACAGTACTGTCTTTCGAAACACGCACGAGGCTATCTGACAGCTGCTGTACCTGATGCTCCAGATAGACATTGCGCTGGGTAAGCTCTTGGTTTACCTTGGTAAGCGAGAAGAAGGTCTCCACCGAGGCATTCCACTCATAGAGCTTGCCCGTTATGGCATTTGCGGTAGAAAACCATGCGCTGCCCTGGTAACTGTTGTACTGGAACAGCAACACCATGCTCACCACTTCGAGTATCACGAAGACAAACCAGTGATTGTGTTTCTGCAAAAACTCTAACAGGTTGTGCATACTGATAGTTTACAATATGGATTCTCCCTTCATCCGAAGGGACTAATGATTAAAAATTCCGCATGTAGTGGGTTCTGCCTTTCATAAGACTTATTCTCTGGAAAGCCGTCTTCAACTTCAAGAGATGCCGACCCAATACGTGCGGAATTTCTATATTTAAAATACCTCTTTATTATCTCATGAGGAAAGAGAAACGATCCACATTCTTCAATGCCACGCCTGCACCCTTTGCCACGCTGTGCAATGGGTCTTCAGCGATATGGAATGGGATACTGATCTTTTCCTGGAGACGCTTGTCGAGACCACGGAGCAAAGCACCGCCACCCGAGAGCCAGATACCATTCTTTACGATATCGGCATAAAGCTCAGGAGGAGTATTCTCCAGTGCCGAGAGCACGGCGTTCTCTATCTTAGCCACGGTCTTGTCCAGGCAGTGTGCTATCTCCTGATAGCATACAGGCACCTCCATAGGAAGAGCTGTGATACGGTTAGGGCCATGCACGATGAAGTCTTCAGGAGCCTCATCACCCAGGTCTGTCAGGGCCGATCCTACGTGTATCTTGATACGCTCGGCCATACGCTCAGACACTTTTACGTTGTGCTGGCGGCTCATATATTCCTGGATGTCGGCAGTAAGGTCGTCGCCTGCAGTACGGATAGAGTTGTTGGATACGATACCACCGAGCGAAATCACTGCTATCTCGGTAGATCCACCGCCTATATCAACTATCATGTTACCCTCGGGAGCCTCTACATCGATACCGATACCGATAGCTGCAGCCATAGGCTCAAATATCAGATAGACATCACGTCCATCGGCATGTTCGGCAGAGTCGCGTACGGCACGAAGTTCCACCTCGGTAGATCCTGATGGTACACCAATCACCATACGGAGTGACGGAGAGAACAGACGGCTTCCCGTATGTACCATCTTGATCAATCCTCGCATCATCTGCTCGCAAGCAGTAAAGTCTGCGATGACGCCATCGCGCAATGGGCGGATAGTACGAATATTGTCGTGCGTCTTCTCGTACATCATCTTTGCCTTCTCGCCAACAGCTATCATCTTGTCGGTGCGGCGGTCGAGGGCTACAACGGAGGGTTCGTCCACCACAATCTTATCATCACTGATAATGATGGTATTGGCGGTACCCAAGTCCATTGCTATTTCTTGAATAAATGAAAAAAATCCCATTTCCTTGTAATGTAATACTAATTCGTTTAAGCTTTATAAAACCTTTACTACTTGGCAAACCATGCATGGATGGCTGTATCGTAGTGAGAGCTTACGCCGAAGGCACGCTCGGCAAACATCTTGCGGTCTTCGATATCGGTCTCAGCGCCCTTCTTCTTGAGGATATCGAGCAGCACGCTGTATTCAGCCTTGCTAGGTACGATTACCACATCCTTGAAGTTCTTGGCACCTGCACGAATCAAGGAGATACCGCCTATATCTATCTTCTCGATGATATCTGCATCGCTGGCACCGCTTGCCACGGTCTGCTCGAATGGATAGAGGTCTACGATTACCAAGTCGATGCTAGGTATCTCGTATTCCGCCATCTGTGCCTGATCCCCCTCATTGTCGCGGCGAGCCAAGATGCCGCCAAATATTTTTGGATGAAGTGTCTTCACACGGCCACCGAGGATAGATGGGTATGTGGTAACATCCTCTACTTTTTGACATTCATAACCGAGGGACTCGATGAACTTCTGAGTTCCACCTGTACTCAAGAACTTAACACCCTCTTCATTCAACTTGGCGAGCAATTCGTCCAAGCCATCTTTGTGAAAGACAGACACCAAAGCTGTCTTGATTTTTTTTGTTTCAGCCATTGACTATTGAAATATTAAAATGATGGTGCAAAGTTACAAAGAATAGTTGAAACCACCAAATTTTCACATGCGTTAATTCTCTTTTTTAAGGGATATTTGCGATAAGTCAAGAGTAGGAGCCCTCTTTTTCTTACAATTGCAATTACAGCTAGGTTTTGGGCACTTGCAAAAGTGTGTGGCTTAATGCTAAATACTTGTAAATTTAATCCACACGCTTTTGCTGGTGTCCCCTCAGTCTTCTTTAGCCCGAAACTCCTTGGGTGTCATACCAGTATACTTCTTAAAGTATCTCGTAAAGAACGACTGGTCGGGGAAGTTGAGCTGGAGGGCTATCGACTGAAGACTGTCATTGGTAATTCGCAGGCGTGTTTTGATTTCCTGAATGCAATGGCGGTCTATCACCTCCTTAGGAGTCTCGTGAGCGATGTTGCGCAAGATGCCAGCCAGGTAACGAGTGGTAATACAGAGCTTGTCGGCATAGTATGCCACCTCCCGTTCCTTGTCTCCATACTCATATACGAGATGGATGAATCGCATGAAGAGTTCGTTTTGCCGGTCTATCACCTTCTTTTTGTTTTCCAAGAACTTCATCTTCACCACATCGTATATTTCCAGCAAAATGCCCTGGATGATATTGCGTGCTATCAGCGTGCGGTGCTTACCATTGTTCTCATATAGAAAATAAGCCACATTACCGATGCCTGCATGGATAATTTTAGACCTATCTTCGGGCAAGACACCCAAAGGGTATCTGCGGATAAAATCCATGTAGGCTGGCTCGGGGCGCGGAATGGCATCGATAGCAAACTCCTTGTCGAAAGAGAAGAACGAGCATCTAAAATCCTCGCTCTGCTCGATGCACTTGATGGTGGATTTCGGGACGATGGAAAGGATGGAATTTCCCTTTAGTTCGTACATGGTAAAATCTATCTCTATGCGCATAGTACCCTGGTTCACAAAGAGTATAATAATATTCCCCGTACGCAGATATCTGCCGATGGGGAACTGCAGCATGGTTTCCTGTTGGGCTACGATGCCATTTACCATCATCTTGTTACAATCTAATATGTCCATATCGTTCATTTCCTATTATTACCAATTTATACAGTAAAAGTTTACAGCTTAATATCGCTGCAAAGATAAGCATTATTTTTCAAAACATCTCTGTTTTTACACACCATTATTTTTCAGAATCGGAACATTTATTGTCAAAACGTAAAAGAGTTCTCATTTTGAACAATTCTCTTCGTTTATTTTTGGTGGCCATCTCCCAACATTGGTGTACTTTTGCACCCGAATTTAAAAGGTACAAAATGACAACAATGAAGAATATGATGACAATGAAAAGAATGATTCCATGTGTGAGTCTGGCTCTTTGCCTGGGGCTCACCACAACATCTTGCCAACAGAAAAAGCAAGAGACAACGATGAGTAAGGTTAGCTACAAGACAATGACAGTAAGTCGCTCCGACAAGGAGCTATCCACCAGCTATTCCGCCTCCATCAAGGGTAAGCAGGACATCGAAATCTACCCACAGGTAGCAGGAAAAATCCAGCAACTCTGTGTACGTGAAGGCGACAAGGTGAGCCGTGGACAGCTGCTCTTCGTTATCGACCAGGTACCTTACCGCGCTGCCCTTGCCACGGCGCTCGCTGCAGAGAAGTCGGCACAAGCCCAACTCTCTTCGGCTTTATTGACCTACGACAGCAATAAGGAGCTATACGCCCAGAAGGTAGTTTCGGGCTACACCTTGCAGACTTCAGAGAATGCCTATCTCACAGCAAAAGCCCAGCTAGCCCAGGCAAAGGCGCAAGTTACCGATGCACGCAACAACCTCTCTTATACCGAGGTAAGAAGTCCTGCGAACGGCGTGGTGGGCGTATTGCCCTATCGTGTGGGAACCTTGGTGAGTGCGTCGATGCCCAAGCCCCTCACTACCGTCTCAGACAACTCACAGATGTATGTCTACTTTTCCATGACCGAGAAGCAACTTCTAAGTTTTGTTCGCCAGTATGGCTCAAAGGATGCAGCCATCAAGAACATGCCCGAGATAAGCCTACAGCTAGGCGACCAGTCGATGTATGAGCATCGTGGCAAGGTAGAGAGCATCAGTGGTGTCATCGACACCGAGACGGGTGCCGTTACCCTGCGTGCCGAATTCCCTAACCCCGAGCGATTGCTCAATAGTGGCGGTTCGGGCAATATCATCATCCCATCTACCCGCAAAAACTGCATCGTCATCCCACAATCTGCCACCGTACAACAGCAAGACAAGCGTATCGTGTACAAGGTGCAGAATGGCAAGGCGGTATCGCAACTTATCCAGGTGGAGAATATAGACGATGGCAGAAACTTCATTGTGACAGAAGGTCTGAAGCCCGGCGACGTAATCGTGAGCGAGGGAGCCGGAATGGTGAAGGAAGGAGAGATGGTGAAGTAGATTTTAGGAGTTAAGGAGTTAAGAAGTTAAGGAGTTAAG
>CAVKLF010000050.1:0-16856 GCA_963657075.1 bacterium
CCCGTTACGGCACTTTGGCTTACAAAGGCATGAGGGTCTATCTCATTGATAAGGCGGAAGATAGTTTGTGCCTGTCGCTGCTTGGCAAGTACGAAGAGCATCTTCACATCCTGCCCTGAGTAGAAACCTGAGGCATTCACCACCGTCACACCACGGTTGGCATCCACATTGATGCGCTTGCCTATCTCCTCGTATTTCTTCGATATGATGAAGAATTGTACCGATCGCCTGCGGGTGTTCACTACCTGGTCGATACAGAAGGCCTGCACATAGAGCACCACATAGCCATAGAGCACTTTTTCCCAATCGTGCACCACGAGATAGCTGGAGGAGATGATGAAGACGTCGCATATCATGATTACCTTGCCCAGCGAGATGTCGCGGTACTTGTTGACGATGGCTGCCACGATGTCGGTGCCGCCCGTGCTGCCACCGCATGAGAAGCCCAGTCCGATACCGCATCCGCAGAATACCGCTCCCAGTATGGCTGCCCAGAGTGGCTGGTCCTGAAGTAGATAGATGCCCTCCATGCGTGTTGAGAAAAAGGAAGTGAGGGCGGTTACTACCACGACGGCGTAGATGGTTTTTACGCAGAATTTCTTGCCCAGTATCTTGAGCGCGATGATGAGAAGCGTGGCATTCACCGCGAAGTAAGGTACCTGTACGGGCAGACCTGTAGCCCAGTAGATGATAGACGAGATTCCTGGTAGTCCGCTGGCGGTTACGTTGGTGGGCAGGAGGAATACGTTCCAGCCGATGGCATAGGATATCATGCCAAAGGCGATGAGGATATAGTCTTGTATCTGCTTCCACAAGGGGAGCTTAGTAGTTGTTTCTTGCATGAGTCTTGCTGTTAATTTCTAGAGTTTTTCCTAACTAAAACTGGCTTTTTGCTGCCATTTTCTTCATTTTCTAGCCTTCTTTTGGGTGTTTTTACCAGAATTTCTTCTGTTCTTCCGACCATTCGAATCCCCCGTTGGCCATTTTCTCCTCCAGTGCCTGTCGGTCTACATGGAAGTGGTAACAAATCTCGTCTAGTGTTTCAAACTCGTGGTCTCGAAGCAGAAAGTTGATGGCGCTTACTAGCATCGGGACGTCATTCATAGGTAATTTGTCCATAATTTTATAATGTTTTGGTTATTTTCTGTCGATAAGTGGGGCCAAAAACCGGTAAGTATAGCCCTTTTTCTCCTTCACCATCTCTTCTGGCGTACCTGCGAAGAGCAGCTGTCCGCCGCCACGGCCGCCCTCAGGCCCCATGTCGATGATCCAGTCGGCCAGTTTGATTACGTCGAGATTGTGCTCGATGATGATTACCGTGTTGCCTCGGTCTACCAGTTTCTGGAGCACATCCATCAGGATGCGGATGTCCTCGAAATGTAATCCTGTAGTAGGCTCGTCGAGGATGTAGAGCGTCTTGCCCGTGTCTCGCTTGGATAGTTCGGTGGCGAGCTTAACACGCTGACTCTCACCGCCCGAGAGGGTGGTAGAACTTTGTCCCACCTTGATGTATCCTAGGCCTACATTCTGCAGGGCCTTGATCTTATGGAGTATCTGGGGCACGTTTTCGAAAAACTCCACGGCCTGGTTGATGGTCATGTCGAGTACGTCGGCGATGCTCTTGCCCTTGTATCTCACCTCCAGGGTCTCCCGGTTGTATCGCTTGCCGTGGCATACCTCGCAAGGCGCATACACATCGGGCAGGAAGTTCATCTCGATGGTTTTGTAACCGTTTCCCTTACATTCCTCGCATCTGCCGCCCTTTACGTTAAAGGAGAATCTGCCGGGCTTGTAGCCTCTGATTTTCGCCTCGGGCAAGCCTACAAAGAGCGAACGGATGTCGCTGAATACGCCGGTGTAGGTGGCTGGATTGCTGCGAGGAGTGCGGCCGATAGGACTCTGGTCTACGTTTACCACCTTGTCTATCTGGTCGATGCCCTCGATGCTGTCGTAAGGCATCGGCTTCTTCAGACTGCGATAGAAATGCTGTGAGAGGATGGGCTGCAGGGTCTCATTGATGAGGGTCGACTTGCCCGAACCGCTCACGCCCGTTACCACGATGAGCTTGCCCAGGGGAAATTCCACGTCTACTCCCTTCAGGTTGTTGCCCCGTGCGCCATGGATGGTGATGTGCTTGCCGTTGCCCTCTCTGCGATGGCTGGGGATGGCTATCTGGGTCTCTCCGTTCAGGTATTGTGCCGTGATGGTATGGGTGCGCAACATGTCGGCGGGTGTGCCTTGAAACACCACTTCGCCTCCCTTGCGCCCAGCTTTGGGGCCGATGTCTACTATCCAGTCGGCAGCGCGCATCATGTCTTCATCGTGCTCCACTACGATGACGGTGTTGCCCAGGTCGCGCAGTTCTTTCAGGCTGCGTATGAGTCGCTCGTTGTCGCGCTGATGCAGACCGATGCTAGGCTCGTCGAGGATGTAGAGCACATTGACGAGCTGGCTGCCTATCTGTGTGGCCAGGCGTATGCGCTGGCTCTCACCGCCCGAAAGCGAAGCCGACTGGCGGTTGAGCGAGAGGTAGTTGAGTCCCACGTCGAGCAGAAAGCTGACGCGGGTTCGCAGTTCCTTTACGATTTCGTGGGCCACCTTGGCCTTCATCGATGGCAGGTGCTCCTCCACATGGTCGAGCCAGTCGCGCAGTTCGTCGATGTCGAGATGTGCCACCTCGGCGATGTTCTTGTCCCAGATGCGGTAGGCGAGCGACTCCTCCTTGAGGCGCTGCCCATGGCATACGGGGCACTCTATGGTGGAGATAAACTGGTCGGCCCACTTCTTGCCGGCATGGCTCTCGTCATCGTCCATCACCTTCTTGAGGTAGTCGATGATGCCATCGTATGCACAGAAGTAGTCGGTAGAGGTGTGTACCTTCTCCTTGTCTATCTTTACGTTCTCCAGCGTACCGTAGAGTATCTCTTGCATCGCCTCCTCGGGGATGCTGCCGATGGGGGTCTTGAGGGTCAGTTCGTACTTATGGAGCAATGACTCTATCTGCCAAAAAATCATCTGGTTCTTGTATTTGCCTAAAGGGATGATTCCACCCTCGTGGATGCTCAGCGAGTCATCGGGGATAACTTTCTTGAGGTCTATCTGGTTTACCTTTCCCAGACCTTTGCAGTGAGGACAGGCACCCTCGGGAGAGTTGAAAGAGAACATGTTGGGGGCAGGGTCTTGATAGGCGATGCCCGTAATGGGGTCCATCAGTCGCTTGGAGAAATTTTTCATCTCCGTGCTGCCTTTCTCGATGACAGCCACCATGCCGTCGCCCTGTTTCATGGCCGTGGCAACGCTCTTGCGGATGCGCTCCTCGTCTTCCTCCCTCACCACCAGTTTATCTACCACCACCTCGATGTTGTGGTTTTTGTATCGGTCTATCTTCATACCGTTTACTATCTCCAGTATCTCGCCGTCTACCCGGATATAGAGATACCCTTTGCGGCGCATACTCTCGAAGAGTTCGCGGTAGTGACCCTTGCGCTGGCGCACGAGAGGTGCCAGCAGGTAGATGGCCTTGCCGGCATATTGGGAGATAATCATGTCGATTACCTGTTCCTCGGTGTACTTCACCATCTCCTCGCCGCTACGGTAGCTGTAGGCTGTACCAGCGCGGGCGTAGAGCAAGCGCAGGTAGTCGTATATCTCGGTGGTGGTGCCTACGGTGGAGCGTGGGTTCTTGTTGGTAGTCTTCTGCTCGATGCTGATGACGGGGCTCAGGCCCGTAATCTTGTCTACGTCAGGACGTTCCATGCCTCCCAGGAAGTTGCGTGCATAGGCCGAAAAGGTCTCAATATATCGGCGCTGACCTTCGGCAAAAATGGTGTCGAAAGCCAACGAACTCTTGCCCGAACCCGAAAGTCCGGTTATCACCGTGAGGGAGTCGCGTGGTATCTCCACGTCTATATTTTTGAGATTATGCACCCTTGCTCCCCACACATTTATCTTTTCTTCTTCATTCATGATTTCCATCCTTCAATCTTTCCCATTTCCCCAAAGGGTTTCCGGGGATTTGTAATCCCCGGCAATGGGTTAAAGCCTCAATGGGTTAAAGCCTTTTTTACCTATTTACTTTTTTACCTTTAAAAATCCCCGTGTCCACCTTGCTTGTGCGGATTGCAAATCCGCTTTTCCCAAAGAGGTTAGGACCTTTTTTATCTGCGGATTACAAATCCGCAGGAACGCCTAGCGGGTTATTTCCATATTTCCATATTTCCATATTTTAATATTTTCATCTTTCAATATTTTCATTTTCCGTAAATCCCCTCAAGAGATTCACATCCCTCTTGAAGTGGTAGGTCTTGCCATCGGCACCTTTCGCCTTGACGAGGCAGAAGTACACCCCGTCCTTTACGGGCTTGCCGTTGTAAGTGCCGTCCCACCCGTCGGCAGGGTTGGTCCATTCGAAGAGCATCTTGCCCCATCTATTGAAGATATAGGCGTGAAACTCCGTGAGGCTCTGGTATCCGTCTTTCGCCTTGTACACATCGTTGATGCCATCGCCGTTGGGCGAGAAGGCATTGGGCATCTGGAGCACACTCTCGGCTATGCTGAGCGTGATGGGCGAGTCGTCGTTGATCAACTCCTGCTCCTCCGTGCCCCGGGTAAACTTGGCGTAGAGAATGATGCGTATGGTGCCCGACTCCTGGCAGTCCAGTTCCGTATTCTCCTCATACCTTATTATATAAGGTTCCTCAGCGTCATCCTTATAGATGCGCCACTCGTAGTAGCCCTGCCATCCATCGTAATCCTGCGGACAAGCCTGGAGCGAAACGTGTACAGGGGCCGAACCCGTGTACGACTCCTCGGTAACCTGTTCGCCATCCGATGTCGTGAAAGTAGCGGTAGGAGTAACCGACGGGTAGATATCAGCCGCCACAGCAGGCATCATCCTCCCCATCGCAAAGGCATCCTCTCCCCATCCGCCCAAAAGGGCAAGCGAAATGCAAAATATCGTATTTTTTAGTACCATTTCACAAATAATTTGTGCAAAGGTAATAAAAAGATGAGAGATTTTGCGCTAGATGCAAGATTTTTTGTATTTTTGCATGTGAAAACAACCTTTTCGGAAGAATTTTCGCCGAATGTCCGACTGTAGACAGGCGATATTCTGAGGAAAACGAACAACTAAAATATAGAATATGATGAGAATAAAAATGAGATACCTTCTCCTGGGCCTGGGCATGATGCTCGGAACATCCGTGATGGCGCAGACCACCCAGTGGCGCGACATCTACACCGTGAAGAAGAAGGACACCATCTTCGGCATCGCCAACAAGTATGGCATTACGCTGCCCGAACTCATGGATGCCAATCCGGAGATGAAAAAGGAGGGATACATGCTGCAGAAGGGTGCTACGCTCTTTATCCCTTACGCCAAGGCCGACAAGAAAGCCACAGCCAAGCCAGCCACTGCCAAACCCGCGCAGGCAGGCTCTAGTCTGGGCTCCAGCGCCGCCAAGACTACCGAGGTGGCACAGAGCAATACCGTGAAAGTGGGCGTGATGCTTCCGCTGCACGATGTAGACGGCGACGGCAAGCGCATGGTAGAGTACTATCGAGGACTGCTCATGGCTTGCGAGACCCTCAAGCAGCAAGGCATCTCTACCGATGTGCGTGCGTGGAATGTACCCGTAGACGCAGACATCCGTACCACGCTCCTGCAAGAGGGAGCCAACCAGTGCCAGATTATCTTCGGACCCCTCTATACCAAGCAGGTGCCAGCCTTGACCAATTTCTGCAAGACTTATGGCATCAAGCTCGTCATCCCGTTCTCTATCAGTGGTGACGACGTGGAGCGAAACAAGGAAATCTATCAGGTATACCAAAGCCCGGAGTCGCTCAACGATGCCGCCATACAGGCTTTCCTCAAGCGATTTACCAATGTGCATCCTATCTTTGTAGACTGCAACGACTCCACCTCGCGCAAGGGCAACTTCACCTTCGGACTTCGCAAGGAACTGGAGCGACGCAGCATCAACTATAGCATCACCAACGTAACTTCCAGCATCGAGCAGTTTGCCAAGGCATTTGTACCTAGCAAGCAGAATGTGGTGATACTCAATACCGGGCGAATGCCCCAGCTTACCGCCGTGCTCAACAAGCTAGACGAGTTCGACCGCAAATACCCCGGTGCCTCCATCTCGCTCTTCGGCTATACCGAGTGGCTGATGTACGCCAAGTATCTGAAGGAGCGATTCTACAAGTACGACACTTACATCCCTTCTACCTTCTATTATAATGCCTCTGCGCAGAAGACGAAAAGCCTGGAGGACAAGTACCAGCAGTGGTTCCACCAGCCCATGTTGGTAGCGCAGCCTAGCTTCGGCATCACGGGCTACGACCACGGTATGTTCTTCATCCAAGGGGTGAAGAAGTATGGTAAAAACTTCACGGGCGAGCGCCAGCAGGTGAGCTATCAGCCTCTGCAGACTCCTCTGCATTTCCAGAAGACATCGAAGGGCGGATATCGGAACAAGAACTTCCAGCTGATACACTATACCTTCAATCATCAGATAGAGTCGGTGAATTACTAGGAGTGAAGAGGGAAGAGTGAAGAGTGAAGAATTCAAGTGAAGAATTCATGTGTGAAGAATGAAGACTAATTTTGAGATTATAATGAATAAATATAAGGGGATGCTCAGGGCTGGGCGATGGGGGGCGCTGACCTTCTTGCTAGGTGCAAGCCTGACGGCAAGTGCGCAGATAGGCGAGCATCGCAGCGACTTCGCCATCGGTTTCAACGGTGGATATATTTTGAGCAAGGTGGGCTTTGAGCCTGAGGTGCAGCAGAAACAGCACGGAGGCATCACCTTCGGCTTTTCCGCCAGATACACTTGCGAGAAATACTTCAAGACGATCTGCTCCATCATGGCAGAGGTAAACTATGCCCAAGTGGGATGGAAGGAGAATATCATGGATAAGGACAATATGCCTGTCATCATCACTTCTACGGGCGAGGCGATGGCTTATAGCCGTACCATCAACTATGTACAGGTGCCTATCTTCGCCCATCTGGCATGGGGTAGGGAGATGAGAGGACTGAATATCTATGTGAATGCCGGTCCGCAGTTCGGATTCTATCTGAGCGACAAGGCGGATACCAACTTCGATGCCACCAACATGCCTGCCACCGACAATGAGCGTGTGAGCAATACCGTGGCGCAAAACACCATGCCTGTAGAAAACAAGATAGACTATGGTATCGCCCTCGGCCTCGGTGCTGAGTACAGCATACCTAGGGTGGGGCACATCCTCGCCGAGGGCCGTTACTACTACGGACTGGGCAATATCTATGGCTCCAGCAAGCGCGACTTCTTCGGAAAGAGTAATTACGGACAGATCGTCTTGAAAGTCTCTTATCTCTTCGATATCGCGCGTACCAAGGGAGTAACGAGAAAATAGGGTAGGGACAGCAGCCCCACTTGCTTATGACAAGATTCCTGCAAAAAAAAGGTGTTGTCCCTTCACTTCACAGCTCTCGTAGAGAGCGATAACTTCTCTTAACTCCCCTTAACTTCCCAACATTCGGTACTTCAGAAAGTTGAGTAAGGGTAACTTCCGACAAATAAGGAAACATAATAAATAATAAAAATGAGTACAACAGCAAAAATTCAACAGAAATTGAGCGACTCTGCGTCTGCTCGATGGACAGCCCTCGTTATCGTGAGTGTTACGATGATGTTCGGCTACTTCTTTACAGACGTGATGTCTCCACTGGAACCATTGCTTACTGCTGCCAAGGAAGACGGTGGCTTAGGTCTGGGATGGTCGTCAGATGAATATGGATTCTTCTCCGGCGCATACGGATACTTCAATGTATTCCTCTTGCTCCTTTTCTTCGGAGGACTGATTCTCGACAAGTTTGGTATCCGCTTTACGGGTATCCTCTCCACTATCTTGATGTTTGGTGGAGCCTTGGTCAAGTGGTTTGCCGTAGGACATGGTTTCGAGGGTACTGTGGCAGTGCCTTTCTTCGGCACCTACAGCACGCAGGTGGTAATAGCCGCCTTGGGCTTCGCTATCTATGGCGTGGGTTGCGAGATTTGCGGTATCACCGTCAGCAAGGTGATCGTGAAGTGGTTTACTGGCCATGAGTTGGCTTTGGCCATGGGCGTGCAGGTAGCTACCGCTCGTCTTGGTACAGCCGCAGCCCTGGGTGCAGCCCTTCCTTTCGCCAAGGCGATGGGTGGCGTGTCGGCCTCTGTTGGTCTGGGTGCAGCCCTGCTTTGCGCTGGTGTACTCGTATTCCTGGTATACTGTGTGATGGATAAGAAGGAGGATGCCTCTGCCGCCGCTGCAGCTAGCGAACCCGAGGAGGGATTCAAGTTCTCCGACTTGGGCGGACTGTTCAAGACCACAGGCTTCTGGTATGTGGCATTCCTCTGCTTGATGTTCTACGCAGGTGTGTTCCCCTTCCTGAAGTTTGCCACCAAGTTGATGATCTTCAAGTATGGCGTATCGCCCGATGTGGCAGGTTTGATACCAGCGATGTTGCCCTTCGGTACCATCTTCCTCACACCGCTCTTCGGCAGTGTGTACGATAAGTATGGCAAGGGAGCCACACTGATGATTATCGGCAGCTGCCTCCTGGCGGTGGTACACGTGGTCTTTGCCTTGCCTATCAACTCCTGGGTGCTTGCCATCCTGATGATGCTCATCCTCGGTATCGCCTTCGGACTCGTGCCTTCAGCCATGTGGCCATCCGTACCTAAGATTATCCCGATGAAGCTCCTGGGTACTGCATACGCCCTCATCTTCTACATCCAGAACATTGGTCTCGCCCTGATACCTGTATGGATAGGTAAGGTGAACCAGGCGAATACGAGAGCCGATGGCGTTATCGACTACACCGAGACGATGACCATCTTCGCCAGCTTCGGCGTGGTAGCCATCATCATCGCCTTCCTCCTCTTGATGGAGGACAAGCGCAAGGGTTACGGCTTGCAGAAGCCTAACATCAAGAAGTAAGTGAAACTGTGAAGAGTGTGATGAACAAAGAGCGAAGAATACAATCGCTTTGCTCTTTGTTCCTTAAAATATAATTAACTAAAGTAGAAAGGAAACAACCATGAATGCTACACCTGAATCATTAATCAAGGAATATGCTGACCCTATAGAGCAGCAAGAGATAGACAAGTTTATTTGTTCGGAGATGAGCAGGCAGATACACCGATACATCAAGGGTATGTCGGGTACCAAGCAGGCTATGCTCAAGTTTGAGGAGAAACTGGCAAGTCTCTCTGTGCCTGAAAAGGAGAGGGCTATAGCCAAATATATCGACCTGAACCGTAAGGCACTCGACGGACTGGACCTGAAGATGATTCTGGTGCGTTCCGTGGCTAATTACTGCGACACCTTCCAGTACATGCTCGACTTCGTCAACGACAACAGAAAGATGATATTCTATTACCAGCGCATGAAGGCGAAGTACTTGCAGTATCACGAGGTGTACGAGGAGAATGGCAAGTTTGGCATGAAAGACCATCAGGGCAACATCATGCTACACCCCGTCTACGACTTCCTGCGCACCTGTTACATTTACAACGACGACCTCACCATCGTGCCTGTCATTGCCGAGAAGAATGGCAAGATGGGCGTAGTGCTTCCAGACGGCGCAGATACGGTGGTAGCAGACTTCGTCTATGATGAGATATGCTTGCGAGACGAATATCCCTACTTCGAGGCGTCACGCGATGGTGAGAGCGGCTTGATAGACAAGTATGGCAACTTCGTGAAGATGTAATGAATAGCCCCAAAAGCAAGGGGGCAACCAAACTGCGAATCCTGCAGTAAGGTTGCCCCCTCTTTTTTTATATTTGTTTTCTCTCTCGTCTTTCATATTCAATAGAAGAGCAAATGAATTCTTCACTCTTCCCTCTTCACTCTTCCCTTATCCGAGGTACTTCATCAGAATCTTGATCTTACCACTGTCGCGGAGCTTGATGATGCTCTTCTCGCGGATTTGGCGTACACGCTCACGGGTAAGGTTAAACTCGCTACCGATTTCTTCCAGTCCCTTTTCGTGGCAACCGATACCATAGCAGTAGCAGAGAATCTTGCGCTCACGTTCCTTGAGTACAGTCTTGAGCACACGTTGCAGCTCGCTAGCCATCGACTCGAAGTCCACGCCCTTGTCGGTGCGGCTGTCATCGCCCGAAGCCATCACGTCTACCATCGCATTGTCATCATCGTCGCTACCAAACGGCGCATCGATACTCATGTGGTGGTTGTCGGCCTTGATGGTCTGGTCGATCTTGCTCTCCTCCATCTGCGTAATCTGTGCTAGCTCTGCCACAGAAGGCTTGCGCTGGTGCTCCTGCTCAAACTTGCTAATCTCGGCACTGATCTTGCTCAAGGCACCCACCTGGTTCAAGGGCAGGCGCACGATACGGCTCTGCTCGGCGATGGCCTGCAGAATGCTCTGGCGAATCCACCATACGGCGTATGAGATAAACTTAAAACCACGGGTCTCGTCAAACTTCTCGGCAGCCTTTACCAGTCCGATATTACCCTCGTCGATGAGGTCGGTGAGCGAAAGCCCCTGGTGCTGGTACTGCTTAGCAACAGAAACGACAAATCGGAGGTTGGCTTTCACCAGTTTCTCCTTGGCGCGCTCACCTTCACGACCGCCTTTGCGAATCTTCTGTGCCAGCTCTATCTCCTCGTCGATAGACACCATAGGTTCACGGCCAATCTCCACCAAGTACTTATCGAGCGCCTCACTGGAACGATTGGTTATACTCTTGCTAATTTTAAGTTGTCTCATAAATATCCTTTTACCTTTCTATTTCTTATATATGTAATATTTTGAAGTAGTTTATACTCCGAGAGAGCCTTTTTGAGGCTTTCGGGCTGCAAAGTTACAAAAAAAATCGTAATTCTGTTGTAATATAAATCGAAAAAATGCAAAGAATATTGTCTTTTTTACCCTTTTCCCGTTGCGAGCTGAGAGAAAAATGCTCTGCTGGATGATGATTTTTGTGCAATGTGTTGGGAATGTGGAATATTTTGTGTAACTTTGCAACCAAAATTTCATAAATAATTAACAAATAATATTATGTTTGAGAATCAACCGAAAGGTCTTTGGACCTTAGCTTTGGCGAATACGGGCGAGCGATTTGGCTATTACACCATGCTTGCTGTCTTCGCCTTGTTCCTGGGTGAGAACTTCGGATTCGATGCGGGCACTGCGTCGGAAATCTACACCTGGTTCCTCACCGCAGTGTATTTCTTGCCTCTGTTTGGCGGTATGGCTGCCGATAAGTGGGGCTACAACAAGATGGTAATCATCGGTATCCTGATCATGTTCCTAGGCTACTTCTTCCTTTCCATCCCATTGGGCGGAGGCAGCGTGGCGGTAGCAGCCATGGGAGCCGCCCTGCTCCTCGTGAGTCTAGGTACGGGCTTCTTCAAGGGTAACCTTCAGGTGATGGTGGGCGACCTCTACAATGACCCCAAGTATGCGCAGCATCGTGACTCGGGTTTCTCGCTTTTCTACATGGCCATCAATGTGGGAGCCCTCTTTGCTCCTACTGCTGCCACCACGATTATGGCGTGGGCGCAGAATGACCTGGGTTACACCAAGGCCGACTCTTATCACTTCGCCTTCGCCGTGGCGTGCGTGTCGGTCATCGTGTCTATCCTCATTTATTTCTTGGGCAAGAAGACTTACCAGCAGGTGCTGAAGTCTGACAAGAAGAAGGAGACGGGCAAGGAAGAGACCGTGGAGGAAATGAGTCCAGCCGAGACCAAGGAGCGCATCGTCTGCCTCAGCTTGGTATTTGCCGTGGTTATCTTCTTCTGGATGGCTTTCCATCAGAATGGACTTACGCTTACTTGGTTTGCCGATGAGTTTACTGCCCGTGAGGCTACGGGAGTGACGGGTATGGAGTTCAATGTGATGAACCTCGTGTGGTGCATCTTCATGGTGTTCGGTATCTGTGGTTTGCTTTCATCTTCGAAGGAGTCTACGGCTAAGGGCAAGTTGGTTAACTTGGCTCTCATCGTGGTTCCTGCCGCCATCCTCGGCTATAACTACGTGCAGCACGCTGGCGACACTGTGGCCATCGACGCCCCTATCTTCCAGCAGTTCAATCCTTGCTTCGTGGTGGCATTGACACCTGTGAGCATCGCCCTCTTCGGTTGGTTGGGCCGTATCGGCAAAGAACCAAAGGCACCCGTAAAGATTGGCTTGGGTATGCTTGTGGCAGCCTTGGCTTATCTCCTCATGACAGTATCGAGCCTCGGCCTTCCTGCCACCGACCATCCCAACCATGTGGCTGATGTCACTCCTAATCTCCTCGTGGGTACTTATCTTATCCTCACATTCGCCGAGTTGTTGCTTTCGCCCATCGGCATCTCTTTCGTGTCGAAGGTGGCACCTCCCAAGTACAAGGGTATGATTATGGGTGGCTGGTTTGTTGCCACTGCTCTCGGCAACAAGCTTGTTTCTATCCCTGGCCACATGTGGGACATGCCATTGCCAGTGGTATGGGGCACGCTGATGGTCATCTGTCTGCTCGCCGCCTTGTTTATCTTCTCGATTATCAAGAAGCTCAACAAGGTAAGCTAATAGCTACACTTTCATATTAAACGCAAAAAAACGAGACAGTGGTCAATGCTACTGTCTCGTTTTTTCGTCTTGCTATAAGTTTTTCAACCATTTCTTGCCAGGCTTTGTATAAAGCCAAAGCAACATGCAACCTGCTACGACTGTTATTGTTGCATATACCATTATAAGTCCATCCATGCTATTTATCTTTTTAAGATGCAAACTTAAAAAACGAGGTCACAACTTCTGTCGCGACCTCGTATTTTAATATTTCCATATTTTAATATTTTAATTTTCCGTTAGGCGTTCCGACGGATTTGTAATCCGTCGTCAAAAAATGTCCCAACCTTTTATGATTAGCGGATTTGCAATCCGCATCCCCAGTTAGTGGCATCCTTACTGATGGGGGGATTACAAATCCCCCGAACCAAATAGGTCGAACCTTTTTTATCTGCGGATTACAAATCCGCAGGAACGCCTAGCGGTGTAAATCTCGACCGATGCCACGAAATAAGAATATGACAAGAAAAAAAACGAGGTCACAACTTCTGTCGCGACCTCGTATTTTAATATTTCCATATTTTAATATTTTAATTTTTCTTCAGCCATTTGTCGAGCCAGCCGAAGAAGGTTCTCTGCCAGAGGACTCCATTCTGTGGCTTCAATACCCAGTGGTTCTCATCGGGGAAGATGAGAAGCTCGGCGGGGATGCCACGCATACGGGCTGCGTTGAAGGCTCCCATGCCCTGGTTGGCGTTGATGCGGTAGTCTTTCTCGCCGTGGATGCAGAGGATAGGAGTGTCCCACTTGTCCACGAACTTATGGGGACTGTTCTCGTAGGTCTTCTTGGCATTGGCGGTCTGGTCCTTGTTCCAGTAAGCATCGTCATACTCCCAGTTGCTGAACCAAGCCTCCTCGGTATCGGTGTACATGCTCTCCAGGTTGAAGGCTCCGTCGTGGGAGAGGAATGCCTTGAAACGCTTGTCGTGATGGCCGGCGAGATAATAAACGGAGAAGCCGCCGAAGCTGGCGCCCACGCATCCCAAGCGGTCCTTGTCTACATAGGGGAGGTTAGCGGCTGCATCGTCGATGGCTGAGAGGTAGTCCTTCATGCACTGGCCTGTCCAGTCGCCAGAGATTTCCTCGTTCCACTCACTGCCGAAGCCAGGCAGACCGCGACGGTTGGGCAAAACCACTACATAACCGTTGGCTGCCATGATCTGGATGTTCCAGCGATAGCTCCAGAACTGGCTCACAGGACTCTGAGGACCGCCCTCGCAGAAGAGCAGGGTAGGGTACTTCTTGGTCTCGTCGAAGTTGGATGGCAACATGATCCATACCAGCATCTGCTTGCCGTCGGATGTCTTCACCCAGCGCTGCTCGCACTTGCCCATATTGAGTTGACCGAGGATGTGGTCGTTCTCATGAGAAATCTGCTCCACCTTGGTGCTCTTGGCATCCTTGCCTGGTGTTACCATATAGATATCGGTAGGATGGCTCATGCTGGCCTTGGTGGCGAGTATCTTGTTGCCGTTGTTGGCGAGCGATACGCTGCCGTAGTCAGCCCACTCGTCGGTGTTCTGCTTTACCTCGCCCTTGAAGTTGGTCTGGTAGAGGTTGAGTGTGCCGTGCCATACGCCGATGAAGGTAAAGCTCTTGGAGTCCTTGTTCCAAGTGAATCCCTCCACGTTGGAGTCGAATTTCTCCGTTACATAGTTCTTCTTGCCCGTGGCGATCTCATAGACGCAGAGGCGGTTGCGGTCGCTCTCGTAGCCATCGCGCGCCATGCTCTGCCAAGCGATGTACTTGCCGTCGGCAGAGAACTGGGGATTGGTGTCGTAGCCGGGATTGTTCTTCAAGTTCTCCGGGTTGTTGACAGCCTGGTTCTTCATGCTCTTGGTAGCGTCTATCTTAGGCTCCACATAGCCAGCCTCCTTGCAGATGTTCTGCGTCTTGTGGGTGTCGGTGTCGTAGAGGTAGATGTCGGAGTCGGTGGAGATGGCATACTGCACGCCTTCCTTCTTGCGACAGGTGTAGGCGATGGTCTTGCTGTCAGGACTCCAAGCCAACTGCTCCACGCCGCCGAAGGGAGCCATGGGGCACTCGAAAGGTTCGCCGTTCAGGATATCCTCGCCCTCGTTGATGGTTCCATCCTCAGCCACGTTGGCAACGAAGGGATGCAAGATGCTCTCCACGTAGTGGTCCCAGTGGCGGTAGTTCATGTCTGTCACGAGTCTGCCTGTGGCGAGAGGCAGGTCGGAGGGGTTCTTCTGGATGGTGCCGTTGTAGGGCAACTCCTTGATGAGGATCACCTTCTTGCCGTCGGGGGAGAACTTGAAGCCCTCGATACCTTTCTCGTCATTGGTGAGCTGCTTGCGGTCGGAGCCGTCGGGGTTCATGCTCCAGAGCTGTCCGCCACGGATGAAGGCAATCTTCTGTCCGCCCTGGATCCAAGTGGCGTCGCTCTCGCTCTTGTCGTCGGTGGTGAGAGCCTTCTGGTTCTTGCCGTTGGCGTCCATCACGAAGAGCATCTGGTGGCTCTTGTTCTCCTTCACGCTGTAGTAGCCCACCTGGTAGACTATCTGCTTGCCGTTGGGCGAAGCCTCTGCGCCACCGATGCGCCCCATGGCCCAGAGTGCCTCGGGAGTCATCAGGTGGTTTTCCACCTTGACGTTGTTCTTCTCAATCATAATTCCTGCGTCGGCTGTCGTACTGCCCATGGTAAGGGTTGCCGCAGCCAAGATCATTGCTTTAATCATACTTTGTTGTGTATTTTTTTTGTTGTTTCGGTGCAAAGTTACACAAAATAGGGGAAAGTGACGAACATGTTGGGTATAAAAAAAGAAGATTGATTGTCTCACGACAACCAATCTTTATTAACCTTAATAATCTAATACCATGAAAAACACGTTGCAAAGGTACTAAAATATTCGTTACCTCCAAGTTCTTAAGAGCAAAAAGTGTGTAACTTTAACCTTCGTTAAAGATAATACCGTTCCACTTAAGCTTTCTTTGCAATCTGATAGCTCTTGTATGCTTTTTTTCTTCATTTGACAGGAGCGGAAGAGAAAGGCAAAAGACGATGGCATCTTCGTGTTTGAAGAGCAGGGCACTCATCATTCTCGGTTCTATCATTTTCTGTAGTTCCTCAAAACGCTCCTCGCTCATAGTGTCTGGTTTCTGGATGAGTGTGCCTGGCAATGTGTCTATGCTTTTCCCTCCAAAGGCCTGGCTCATGTCCTGTGCGTGCCATTCTTGGTCGTAAAGGAACACCTCGCTTTCGCGTTCAGGGGCAGCCAGTGTCTTGACCATGCAGACGATGGAGTCGCCGTTGGCAGTTGGGAGCATTTTCAGTTGGATGGTGCACGACTTGTTGACACGCACTTGGGCAAAGTTTGAGGTAAGGGTGTCCAGAATGCTGGTATCGCCCAGCAGATTGGTAACTTCCGCCTTTACCTTCATGTCCTGTAGGTCGGTCATCTCGATGCGCAGGTTTCTGTTGAGTGATGGTGCCAGCGAGTCGGGCATGGTGTGCCAGAGTTCTTTCAGTGACTTGCCTTCTGCCGTGAAGGCGCTTGCCAACAGGCAGAAAAGAACCATAATGTAAGCGGCTTTCTGCATATGGCGCTTGCAACTTGTCGAAGTGTTCCCGTTATTCTTTGCTTTCTTTTTATCAGAATGTGTGATCATTATCTCTGTTTAGTTATTTGTTTATTAGTTCCTTCTATTAGAGTTTTAAAGACTTTGCAGCCATTTCTTCCCCGGTTTTGTATTTGACCAAACCGCAAGACCTGTGCCAATAGCAGCACCAATAAACATAAATAATGTTGCAAGTTCCATATTCATATTTAAGTTGTTATAATAGCCCTTGATTAATGCCATAGGCTCGGTTGATTGCAGCCAAAGACACGTAAGGTGCATAAGCCTTCAAAAAGTTGCATCTAAATGGTTATATACAAACTCATAGTTACCGTTTTTTAGCCATTCAGGAACGTTTTCTCCGTGCGCTAAAAGTCCTTCTATATGAAAAGTGAGACTTTCCTTTGCCTCTTTCTGAAGGGCTTCGAAGGTAGGTGCGGTAAACACGACAGCCCCTGGCACATTGTCTCCCAATGAGCCTGCAAAGTTACTTCCGCTCCACGCCACATCAACAATGATTTTTTCCATACTTCAATGTTTTTTGATAATATCCCTCAAAACTATGAAGCAATATTGTGCTCACCTCTTTCCATACAGGATATGGAAAGAATAAGTTTATACGGCTAAAATCAAGTTCATTCATTATACTATCTCGTATTTG
>CAVKLF010000051.1:0-16599 GCA_963657075.1 bacterium
TCTTGCCGAAGCGGCGAGGGCGGATGAAGAAGAGGAAGCGGGCCTCGCTCTCCAACTTGGGTAGATACATCGTCTTGTCGACATAGTAGAGGTTGTCTCTCCTCACGATGTCGAAATCAGACACTCCATAGGGTATTTCCTTGATTCGATTCTGCTCCATAGCTTTACATGTTTTGCGTATCGTTTCTGCAAAAATACAACATTCTCCCGAAAGTACCAAATTATTTAGCCAACATCACAAGAAAAAGCCTCCAAAAGTAAAACTTTTCCTGTTCTTCATGCAAGTTACCAAACATTTTTACTACTTTTGCAAAAACAAAATGACAAGGTAACAGAGAATGAAAACATTACATATCCATCTGAAAGGGAGACACTGGATACTCATCGCCCTACTCATCATCGTTACGCTTTTCCGAACGATTCCCGGTTGGGGATGGTTCTACACCCGGCACCTCTACCCCCTCATCGGCACAGCACTCTCCCCTATATCGGGAGCGATTCCCTTTGCCATAGGCGACCTCTTCATCGCTTGCAGCATCGCATGGTGCCTCCTCTACCCCATTTACGAAATAAGATGGCGAAAGAAAAAGAAGGTATTCGGAAAAGTAGCAGAATACCTACTCTGGGTCTATGCCTGGTTTTATCTGGCTTGGGGACTCAACTACTCACAACCCAACATTTATCACAGAATAGGGATGAAGCCAGCCAAAGTAGACAAAGCGCAATTCAAGGAGTTTGCCTACAGATATGCAGACAGCCTCAACGAGTTGATAGAAGCGGGAAGAGCCAAGCCAGAAGAATACGTCAAAACCAAAACTGCAGAGGAGATATTAAAAGGTTACCAAGCATTGAATACTGATATCAATCAGCGGAAGCCCAATCTCGACAGAGATTCCAAATCCGCAGGAATCACAAGCCCACATATCGGGATCAACCCTCCTTTCAACGACTCTCCACAGGTTAAGACGATGCTATTCTCCCGCCTGAGTTCGATGGCTGGAGTAACTGGCAGCATGGGGCCATTCTTCTGCGAATTCACGCTGAATGGCGAGGTACGCACACACGACTACCCCTCGACCTACGCCCACGAGTTCGCCCACCTCCTAGGTATCGCCAACGAGGGAGAAGCCAATTTCTACAGCTACATAGTCTGCACTGCGTCCACAGACAGAGCAGTGAAGTTTAGCGGATATTACCACATTTTCTTCCACGTCCTAGCCAATGTCTACGACCTTCTGGGCGAACAAGAGGGCGAGAAATATCTGAAACATATCCGTCCCGAAATCATCCGGTTGGCGAGAAGCGACAGAAAATATTGGACCGACAAACGCTGCAAGGCACTCGATGATGCCCAAGACTTTATCTTCGACCTTTACCTACGAGGCAACCACGTAGCAGAGGGCCGGAAAAGCTACTCTGGGGTCATCGGCCTGATACTTGCCTGGGAAGCACACAGGGCGAAATAAGAAGTTTTAACGATGAATGGCTACCTAAATTCCGTAAATTATCGTAAATTTGTAGCCAAATTTGAAAACCCATAGAACAAACAACAATGAATGAAATTTTGTTTCTCGCAGGCTTTATCGTTTTCATCGCTGCGATTTTAATCTTAGACATGTTGGTCATCGACCGTAAAGCCCATGTAGTATCCATCAAGGAGGCTGGCACCTGGACAGCCGTCTGGATTTGCCTCGCCCTAGCCTTCTCTGTCTTCCTGTGGTTTCATGGAGACATGGTACACGGCATCAGCGATATGGCAGACTTGCAAGCCGTGGCTTCTCGCTACGCAGCCCACATCAAGCTCGATCCCAATGATTTTGAGGCGAGTCTTCAGCAATACCGCCATTACATGACCATCTCTTACATCTCCGGTTATCTGATAGAAAAAACGCTGTCGGTAGACAACCTCTTCGTGATGATGATGATATTCACCTCCTTTGGCGTGGGCTGCAAGGAGTACCAGCATGTGCTCAACTGGGGCATTCTGGGTGCCATCGTACTCCGCTTCATCTTTATCTTCCTAGGTGCTGCCATCATCAGCCGCTTCGACTGGATATTGCTCCTTTTCGGCGTGCTCCTGGTATATAGCGGTATCAAGATGTATCTCAACAGAAACAAGAAGGAAGAAATCAATGTAGAGAAACATCCCCTGGTAAGATTCCTTACCAAGACAGGGCGAATGCACCCCCAATTTGAGGGCGACAAGTTCTTCGTTCGCCCAAGTTCCGTTACCGAAGGCTCAACGCAAAACACCCAGCAGCACAAGGGGAAATGGCTCATCACCCCACTTTTCGTCACGGTATTGGTCATCGAGTTCAGCGACTTGATATTCGCCTTCGACAGCATCCCCGCCGTCTTCTCCGTTTCACTCGACCCATACGTAGTGTTCTTCTCCAACATCTTCGCCATCCTTGGCTTGCGAGCCATGTTCTTCCTGCTTGCAGCCATTGCCGATAAATTTCGTTATCTCAAGACGGGCGTTTGCGTATTGCTGGTGTTCATCGGTGTAAAGATGCTCATCCACGAATATTTCGAGATTGATGCGATAGCCTCCCTACTCTTCATCGTGGCAGTACTTATCGTCAGCATCGGTGCCTCAATGATAGGAAGCCACCATCACGCTAGCACTAAGGAGACAGTGGCTTCCTAGCCAAAAGGCAAGGGGATATTTTATCCCCAAACCTCTTCTGTTATTTCGCGTATCAGGTCGAGCTTTGCCCACTGCTCTTCCTCGGTAAGCTTGTTGCCTATCTCGCAAGAGGCGAAACCACACTGCGGACTGAGGAGCAGGCGTTCCAGTGGCACATACTGGCTTGCCTCCCGGATACGAGCGACAACGGTGGCCTTGTCTTCCAATACTGGCGACTTGGTAGTTACCAGGCCCAGCACTACCTTCTTGTTGCCCGACACATACTTCAGCGGTTCAAAACCACCCGATCGCTCATCATCATACTCCAAATAGAAGGCATCCACATTCTCATCCTTGAAGAGGTAAGGAGCCACAGGGTCGTAGGCACCCTTGCTAGCATAGCATGAGTGATAGTTGCCACGGCAAACGTGAGTGTTGATGGTGAGGTCTGCCGGCTTGCCCTCTATGGCCAGATTGTTTACCTTCAAGTATTGCAAAGCCTCGTGTTCCAGGGTAAAGCCAGTGCCGAGCATGTGTTTCCAGTAATCATCATCCACGATCATTCCCCATGTGCAGTCGTCTAGCTGAACGGTACGGCACCCTGCGGCATAGATTTCCTGGAAGAATGTACGGTAAGCCTTGGTGATGTCTTCTATCAGCTCGCTGGTGTTAGGATAGAATTCACGCGTATTCTTGGCATTGTCGCCACGAAACAGTTCGGCCAGGAATTGTGCTGGTGCAGGTATGGTCTGCTTGGCCTCGACGCCTTCCTCCTCAAATTGTTTTACAAACAAGAAATCCTTGATAAAAGGATGGTTCTCGCCCGAGATTTTGCCCGTCAACTTCAGAGAGCCCTTAGTAGTCTCCTCGCCATGAAACTGATAACCATGCTCCAGTTCGATATGCTCCACGCCCTGGAATCCCCACATGAAGTCGAGGTGCCAATAGCTACGGCGCAGCTCGCCGTCTGTGATATAGTGCAATCCATGCTCCTTCTGCTTCTTTACCACATCAGCTATCAGTCGGTCTTCGATGGCACGAAGGTCGGCGGCAGAAATCTGCCCCTCTGCAAATTTCACTCTAGCCTCCTTTAGTTCTGCTGGGCGCAAGTAGCTGCCCACTGCCTCCAGATGCAAGTTTCTCTTGATTGTATTGCTCATTTTTTTTATCTCCTGTATTTTATTAGATGTTACATTTCTCGTCATGCTCACTTATCTGCGAGCCATAACCATTCTTATTACATATTGCCCTTATGCAAGAGCAGCAGTCTCCGGATTTGCGGTTGCAAAGGTAAGAAAAAGAATTTTATACGGCAAATATTCTTCGTAATTCAGAAAAATATACTATCTTTGCAGCGATTTAGCGTTTTCCACAGAATATCATTCTACGCATTCACTATATTTCGGAATACAGAAATTCATTAAGAATATGGCAACAACTCAAGAAACACTCGATGAAATAGACATCAAGATACTGAAATTATTGCAGCAAGACTCCCGCCTCACCGTGAAGGAACTTGCCGCAAGGGTACATCTCTCCCCCTCACCCACCTTCGAACGGCAGAAGCGGCTGGAACGAGAGGGATACATTCAGCGATATGGAGCGATAGTAGACCACCACAAGATGGGGCACAATGTCATCGTACTCTGCAACATCCGCCTGAAGCAGCATACGCACGACCTCATCCAGCAATTTATGGACACCGTGCAATCCATCGACCAAATCACCGAATGCTACAACACCACTGGCGACTACGACTTCCAGATCAAGGTCTATGCTCACGACATGAAAGACTACCAGGACTTCATGCTCAACACCCTTGGCAACATCGACTGCATCGGTAGTCTGCACAGCATCATCGTCATCGGCGAAATCAAAGATTCACATTACATCCCCGTGAACAAACATTTAGTAAGATAAAGTGAGAAAATCCATCATAGAACACATCAACCGCCTCGCCATGGAGGGAGCACCTTTTCTCTTTGTCATCGACTACAAGGGTACGGAGGCTTACATCCAGAAGTTGGGAGACATAGATTCCAGCGAATGTCTCTACGACATCGCGGGTATGAGCAACTCCCCTGCATGCCCTACTGCATCCCTTCCCGAGCTGAAGACGTGGCGCATAAGCGTACCACCATTCGACACTTACCAGCATAGCTTCGACATCGTAAAGAGGAACATCCTCGCCGGCAACAGTTACCTCGCCAACCTCACCTGCCAAGCCCGTATAGACTGCAACCTGTCGCTGAAAGACATCTTCCTGAAAGCCAAGAGCAAGTATAAGTTGATGCTCCACCGCAAGGGAAGCCTACATGGACATTTCGTCTGCTTCTCCCCGGAGACCTTCGTGAGAATCAAGGGAGGTAGAATCTATTCCTATCCGATGAAGGGAACGATCGATGCCTCTACCCCCGAAGCCCCGAGCCGCCTGCTGCAAGACGAGAAGGAGGCAGCCGAGCACGCCACCATCGTAGACCTGATACGCAACGACCTGAGCCGAGTAGCCACAGGCGTAAGAGTAGACAGGTACAGATACATCGACTTGCTGCACACCAACAAGGGCGACATTCTGCAGACCAGTTCTGAGATTAGCGGAAAGTTGCCCGCCGGCTATCAGTCACACCTTGGCGACCTCCTTGCCACCCAACTGCCCGCAGGCTCCATCACAGGAGCGCCCAAGGACAAGACTGTACAAATCATCCATGAGGCTGAGACCTACGAGCGAGGTTTCTACACGGGCATCATGGGAATCTATGACAACGGCTATCTGGACTCAGCCGTCATGATTCGCTTTGTAGAAGCAGACGATGAGGGAGCTAAGACCTTCAAGGCTGGCGGAGGAATCACCGCTAAGAGCAACTGCCAACGGGAATACGAGGAAGTCACCCAGAAGATGTATCTTCCCTTCAAATAAAAAAACGACAAAGACTATTATGGAAAAGCAATTCGTAGAAACCATCAAGATAAAGGACGGCGAGCCACAACGTCTGGCTTATCATCAGGAGAGAATGGAAAGAACCATTCGCCACTTCTTTCCCGACTTATATCATAGCTCCTCCCTGCCCTCATTGGCCCAGCTCCTGCCACCTGTCGACAAGAGAGGCATCCTCAAGGCCCGCGTGGTTTATGGCCAGCAGGGAATAGCCAGCATAGACTATACGCCCTACATGATGCGGGAGATACGAAGTCTGCAAGTAGTGGAAGACAACGACATCGACTACACTTACAAGAGTTGCGACCGCTCGCTCCTCAGCCAGCTAGTCTCGCAGAAAGGCGACAGCGACGAAATCATCATCGTCAAGAAAGGCTTGGTGACCGACACCTCCTACACCAACCTAGCCATCCATGACGGCCAGCGATGGCTCACCCCCAAGTATCCCCTGCTCGCCGGCACCCAACGTGCCAGCCTCCTGGAACATGGCATCATCCAGGAAGCCGTCATCACGCTCGCCGACCTGAAGGCAGCCCGAAAAGTAAGCCTCTTCAACGCCATGATAGAGTTTGGCGAAAGAGAAGTAGACATCCAGCATGTGCACTTCTAGACACCCCCTAGAAATATATCTCCATATTCGTAACAATGCCATTTACGAGTGCTATCTATGTCACTTATGTCCGTGCAATCTGTGAGTTCTGTGGGTCATGGGAGTAGGAAAAGCAACAAGCATTACTACTCATTTTATATAAAGCGACTATTGAACAATTCTCAGCAAAGCACCAATGATTTGACTGAGAACCAGATTTTGACTGGGTAGCTGTCTTTTCTCAGGCGGCAAAGAAGGAGATTCTGCTTCAAATGGTATAGACATCTCCATTGTATCTGCCACAAAACCAAAAGGTAACATATTTTCAACTGTCACCAACTGTCCAACAAGAATCTCTTTTAAGCCAATAACATCCTCTTTGGGCAATTGATAAAGATAGTCAGACTTGTTTGTTAACCCAAATGGTATATCAATATGATTCCAAGAAACCACTCGATAATGCCTACCAGAAGCACGTGTCGGGCGATACATATACTCACTCTTCACCTGTCCCCAAAACAGTAGTCTAGCTTTTGGACCAACAACCAAAACAACATCTCCTCTCCTTAGATGACGTGAGAAGGCATAATATGCAGCAGGTTTCGTTTGGTCTACGCTTTTCCCGACTTTATGAATTCCATACTTTTCCAAATACGCCATCTGCAGTGATGCAACATCAGGATAAGAAAGAAAATATTTAAAATCTTTCGCATGCATATGCATTTCATTAGCCGCAAACATTCTCTTCATTCTACTTTGATAGATTGCAGCCCCCAACTTCCACACCCAATACCTACCAGACAGCGAAAAAGACGAAGCAAGTTCTTGTCTGAGCTTTTCCTCAGACAAGCTAACAGACTCCTCATAAATATCATCTGAAATTCTAAAGTCTTGGTTTATAAGAGACTCTGCATATATCGCTTCAGATACTTTGTACTCATCCATAAAGCTATTGCGTTATATTATCAAACTTAGCCTTGGTTACATCAATATTACCTATAATAGGTATTATATTTATAAGGAAACGCTGGTTACGTTGTTCTACATTTCGCCATTGCGCAAAATCTTCGGGAGAAACATTCCTCTTGATAGAACTATATTTTTCGTCAGCAGGATTCTGGGATATTGGATTTGCCCCACCTTTATAATAATAGCGAGGCACTCCACCCTCACCACTACCAGCAACAATGATTTCACATTTACTGTTTACATCATTCTCACTGGTACGCTGAAACAAGCCACATCCCCCTTCAGAAATCGGGTCTGTCCAAAACTTCTTCAAAAACTTAGCACGCAGATAAGACAACGTCTCATTGTTTTGCCAATCATTATCATTGAAAGGAATCTTGGAAGACTGCCCTTCTATGACTATCAAGAATTTGATGTTCTTACTGTTCTCGCCATTCTCTTCTAGATTAGAGATGATGTTCTGAACTTCTCGACCTGCCATACGGATTTTTTCCCGAACCTGATCAGCCTTTGCTTTGTTGTTCAAGTCATACTGAAGCTTGTTACTGATGTCATATTCCTTATCTTGATAGGCAACACTTACAGTCAAAGTATGTTTCAAATATTGTTTATCGTATGCATAGTAACCTGTTTTGTCTATAGCATCAACAGTAGAGTATACATCAATAATATCCTTATACTCATTCACAAGCATTTCCAACTGCCCTTCCTTCAGTTTGAAACGAGCATATGAAACGGCAAACAAGATGAGCATCACGGCAAACAACGTTGTCATGATATCCACATAGCTTGGCCAAAACGATTCCCTATTTTTCCTTCCAAATTCCATCATCAATGCCTCTTATGAAATAGTTTGCCCCAAAATGAGCCTTTTGGTCCTCCTTCTAAATTTTCGTCTTGCAGCTGCACATCCCTTGCAACACTAGAAATGTTCTTCTCGTCTTCATCTTGTTTATGCTGCACAGCCCTAATTGCTTCCATAGCTATCCTTTCTCGTTCATTCTCTTCCCGGATACGAGCCGCAACCTCTTCTCTTTTGCGTTTCTCTCTGAGAGCATCTTCTGCTCTTATATGAGCGATCATTGCATCCTGTTGCGAGGAATCCTCATTCTTACGTAAGTTTTTTACCTCTTGTTTTGCAGCTTGCTCATTCTTTCTAGCCTCATCTGCTTCTCGTAAGGCTTCTTGTCTTTCACGCTCCAATCTTTCTAATGCAGAGTTTGAACTTCCGATTATCGAGCCCCAAATACCTTTGTTTTGGTTTTCTTGACCAGCACTGATTGCAGTCAACTCCATACGAATTCCATCGAGTGTTTTCACTAACTTTTCTCCATTTACAGGATTCCTTGCCAGTAGTTCAACTTTCTGAGATATTTCATTCAGCCGTTTCAATGAAGAGAATTCGGAGCGAATATCTTCTACATTCAATTTTTGGTCTATTGCATCCACAAACTCACGTTTACGTTGTTCCAACTCCTCCTTACGCTCATGAAGCATTTGTTCGTAATCTTTCAAGTAAGTCTCCAATGCTTCGTTATAGCGCTTTGCAATACACTTCAGCTCTATCTGTTGCTCCTCAAAGTAAGTTTCCAGTTTTTTATTTGCAACCTCAGCAAAGTCTTTGGCTACCTTTTGTTTACGCTTAATTGCGGTAATGTTTTCCTTGATTTGTTCAATCAAGGCACTTCCTACCATCTGAGTCTGCGAGATATCCGTACCTAATTTATTGATATTATTCTCAAAATTAACAATACGATTCAAAATCATATTAATCTCAGCAGCCACTTCCTTTGGAACGCTCAAAGAGTCATTGAATTTTTTCTGTAAGTTAATCGTTTCTTGAGCTGCTACAAGCATTAATCTTCTAGCACGCTCAAACTGGTCGAGCGAGCCTGTTATCTCGGAGAATTTATGCGAAGCCTCTACGAAAGCATCCATGCCTTTAATTAATTCTTTGCTGCGAATAGTATTCAACAAATCCTCTTGGAAACGGATATTCTTGTTGACTTTATCCATATTCTCCCCCATACTCTTCACGGCAGAAGAAACAACCTTGACACTCTCACGGAAATCTGTTCCAAACGCTCCTGTAACATCTCTAAAAGCATTTTTAAATTCAGATATAACTCCAGAGAAAGATGGTTCAAACTGATCAATTGTTTCATGAAGCTTGCCTATAGCCTCCACCATACTAACATCCACAGAGGGCATCAACTCATTCTGAACCCATTCGTAGAATTCATTTTTATCCTTGTCAACTTGATTTGCCGCAGCACTAGCTTTCCGATGACTTACGATAAGCAACCCAATACCACAACAACTAGTCAACATAGAAACCAGCACGCCTGATATAAGACTCTGAATTGTAGAATCCGTTATACCACCACTATAGAGCGTACCAATAAGAAACATAATCAAGCCTACGAATACTCCAGCAAAAGTACCCATCAAACCAATATGAGTAGGAAACGACAACTTAGATGTTGCTATTTCGTACAACATCGAAATACGGCGCTCGGTCTTATTCTGAATAATAGAGAAAGCAACTGTTCCCTTACTCTTTTTAATGTAGGCATTGATATCCCCTATCAAGTTTTTCAACTCAGAACCATCTTCCGCAACATCTTTTATCAATACATTAGTAACCGTTCTTTTGCCATCAAAATATTCTATTTCAGACGAAGAATATTCTTCTTTTTTCAAGAAGAAACGTCCCAATCTCTTGATGGCTTCAACATTGGTTCGGAACTCTTTATACTGCCAGCCTATAAATCCAACAGACATCAAAGCAGAAATCAGTCCAGAAACAATAAACTGAACTGATAATACTGTATCCATAGTTTCCATATCAGCCTATTTTGGTAAGTTCAAATATTTTGTCTATTACAGGGATAAAGAAGACGGAATCATTACAAACATCCTCAGGATCATAGCTTTGCTCTATATCTGAGCGATAATGCGTCTTCAAGTTTGCCTCGTAATCTTTTGCAACCTCAGCCTTGAAGGGTCTTATGTCCAAAGACCGATCTATAGCCCCACCTTGTTTGAGCATATCCAGAACAGTGCAATAGAGTTGATTCATATCTGCATATTCCTTCAGCAAGCTGGGCTGTAAATTCTCATCTTGATTCATCTGCGCCACGTTCTCATAATCCTTGCTGACACCATGATAAATCACCTCGGGAGCTTCTGCCTCAGAAGCAGGACGATACAGACCACCATAACAGGTACTTTCCTTGCGAGTATCAGGTAGCACCACATGTATTGGAGCCACCTCTCCATAGACAGACTTGAATATTTCTGTAACAATCTTTTCCAACAGAGTGTTATCATCCGTCACAAAATCATCGATATATCGACTGCCGTTACCACTAAACACAATGGTTCGTGGCGATACATACTCTTTATATTTATATAATTTGGCGATGAAGTAAATGATGGCAGTAAAATGGTAGGCAAAAAGAGGCAGATAATCATCATGCAACTTGTCTTTGATACCATTATCCCTGCTATTGCTCAACCAAAAGTTGATTATATCAGTAGTACTACAACTACTATTGGTTTTCATTTCAGACTCCAACTTGCACAATTCCTTGTCTTCCCATGTCAAATTACCTATATACTTGTTATAGATACCATTTTCACGTGCATTGCTAAAACCACTATGTCCATTACCCCACAACACATCGCATCCAAAATGGACAGATGAAGCAGAGACAGGCTTGTTGGCATTGAAATAGACACAATCAGTAGAACCACCACCAATATCTATCACAGTAACGGCATCCGTATTTTTGACGATACCCTTCTTGTTGAAGTAATAATATGGAGCCTCAGACTCTGTATAGCAAACTACATTATTGGTAAACAGTATCTCATTTGCCATATCCTTCCAACTTCTTTCATAGGTACGTCTTATCTTTCCAGAAAAGCTCAAAGGTCTAAACCATACTAAATTGGTTTGGTTCAAAGCCCCACCACGCTGCAAGACATCGCACTTTATCATAAGCAGCAATTCTCGAATAAATAGCTGGATAACCTCCTCATCATCTTCCCATTTTATATTGGTCAGACACTCCTGGAAGTCATTCTCCATCATCTTTTCATAGAAGAACGCAATGTTATGATTATCAAACAGCACAGGTTTACCCGCCATATTCTTTGCCTTACAGAGTACAGTACGGATGGGGAACTTGTAGTCTTCGCCATCAATGAATGGTGGTGCAAATTCCGTTTTCATCGCCTTACTATTCTCTACAGCCATCGAATCTTCGATGTTGGCAACCAAAGTATATTGAGCACTACCTTTGACTTCATGCAGATAAGAAACCATTGGCTCTCTCATCGAGAACATTTCAGGAGCAGTGTCATCATTGTCTTGCGTTCTGGAAATAAAAGTATTTGACGTACCCAAGTCGACAGCATAAACATAACGCTCATTTGTACGTGGCACCTCTCTCCATTTTGGCAACAAGAACCCCTTATCGCCACCCATGGTTACTTGCAAAGCATCAAAGTTGCTATTGAACAACTCATAATACTTTGTACTACAACCAACCTCTAGCGCACCCATGTTTTGGCGTGAACGAACCACAGGTTTTCTTACGCCATTTCTGGCACGTTCAGAATCAATTTCTTCTATCTCCACATACTCGCCACCCTGATCTTTCTTATAGAATGAAAGCGAAACGTCATCTATAGAAGTAGTATGCCACTCCTTTCCATTATCTGCAAAGGAAAGCGCAACCTTAAAATAGTTGTTTTCTGAATCTACTGGCGACAGTATATTTGGAAACAGACCGATATTCAAGCTAAGTTCTTTATCTGCCAAATGTACAATATCTGTGTCTTTATCGTAGTCTTTCTTATATTCTGTTCCATTATACTTGAATTTCACGATGACCTTGGTCTGCATAACCTGACAGGTACAAATGGCCTTACCACTATCCAGATAAGACAAGGCCTCACTCTTCAATGGCAGCAGGAAATCATAGTCTCTCTGCTTTGGTTCCGTCTCATAAGTGATGCCCAAGAAATTATCATGATTAATACGATAGGGCAAGCGAACGAGGGTGGGCTGGAAGAAATTATCAATGTCCTCCTCATCAGTAAATCCGATAGACAAGCCATTGACTACCAAAGGCTCATAAGACTCTGTCGTTACATTTCCTATCTTGCCATTGTAGTTTCTGATAATATCCTGGTCATCATCAAATAATCTGATATAGTCTCTCAGCTCCTTATATCTACCATCTATGCCATCGCCCCCAAAGAGCAGGAACATGTAGTTCTTGAAATCTCTATCACGGTCACCAAACAAGACCTCGTCACGGAAATAGTTTCCCTTTCCCTTACGGGGAATAAACAAGGTATCATAAAGTTCGCTTTGGAAAGCAATGGCTGGCGTATTATTCTTAACCACATCACTCTTATCCATATCTGGAGGAGTAACGAAACCGGTCATCGGAGAACTAGTGGCCAGAAGAATATCCTTACCACCCTTTTCCAAGATTACAAAATACAGTTTCTTATCTTTTATATCCTCATCATAAGAAGCCTTTAAGGCATTATATAGTTTTGGCACCTTGTCGTGCAGTTCTTTCATCTGCTCATCAAAGTTCCACTCTTTAACTACAATTTTCATGGAATCACCCCATTGGTTTTCATGAAATTTCTTGTAATACAAAAGTTCAAACACATCAAGAATGTCTGATGTCAATCTCTTATATGCCTTTCCTGCTCCATTTTCTGCATTTCGTTTTTCTTCAGTTACACGACGAAAAGCCTCTTTCGCCACAAAGAAACGAGCAAAAGGAGTTGGCAACGAATTCAATGCGTTGCTATTGTCTGTCTTATTCTCCTTGACCTTATCTAGCTGAGCTGTCTGAAGGCCTGTATTTTGTGCAGTCCACTCCGATCCAGAAGTACCACGGTCTATAATGTTCAAATCTATACTTGGCATAATTATTTAATTTTCTGAGTATAATGATTGATTGCCAGATAGGCGTATTCCATAAAATTCCTAACCTTGTTAGGTGTTACATTCTTTGATTCTTTTATCATTTGGAGAAGATAATACGAATCATTTGGAGCTTCCAGCTCAACACTATTCTTTACAATGTTCGCCATTTTCGTTGGGATAATGTCTTTTTCTATAGGTGCAAACTTTCTCTTTTTCAGAGAAAGCTCAGCATACCACCGTCCATATTCTTCAAGAAAGTCTCTGATTTGTGACAATGAGCCATTGTAAAAACTATCATCAAAACCTCTAGTCTTTTTCAGAGGAAACTTGTTTTCATTGACTAAAATATGGACCAAGCTTTTCAAGATGCACATATCTGCCATACTCTTCACCATTGGAGCATACCCACTTCCAGCAGAGCTCAAATCCAAGTTATCCGTATTCTCTTCAATAGGTCGAGTGAGATACTGAGTTTGCTGAGGACGTGGTCGCTGCAGGAAATCGAACAAAGCCGTAGCAGCCACCAATTCCACGAAATTGGCAGTATCTTCTTGCTTTTGCTCATTGTTGTCGTGTATGGTCTTCATTTCTGTCTCGCCGACATAATACAGCAAGTCAGACTTTACTGTCGTTTCGTAATAAGACAATGCCGCCTTGGCTTTTGTCTTAAAGTTACTAGAATCTATCTTACTATTACTCTTCTTCGGGTCACTCAATCCGTAGTAAGGAAGTACAGTTACCGCCCCCATGAGCACCTTGGATAAAATTTCATTTTCCGTAGTTGAACGGATTTTTCTTTCGAGCAAAGGATAACCAGAAGCACCAGTACCTCCAAAGATAGAACTAATGATAAAGACTCTATCATCCTTACCTATCTGAGTTTTTAAGAAGTTAAACCACGAAGCACCCTCCAGCATTTCTTGCAATACAACCGTTCCAACATTAGGATTACCCCGGAAGCCCACAGACAATCTGCTATTCAGATTATCCTTGGAATACAATGTATGGATAAGATAATTATTGATGCTTGAGACATCCAAATTTCCCAAGTCCAGGAACTCAGCATAAGAACGGTCTTCACCAGCTACTTTATTGGTATCATTTGTAACAGCATCCAACTCTTCGATGAGTTTCATCTCTGAGTTGAAAAAACCTTCAGGACATTTACCGTCCAACAACAAACTCTTTTGGATTTCACCGTATTTCTTCATCAAAGTCTGGAGATTCTTCTTCTCGTTCAAATCCAAATGTGGGTCTATAATAATAGGTATCACCGTATAGCCGTATGTACTCATACCAGCAGCCATCAGCATAGTGATACTCTTCATCACACGCTCACCTGTTCCACCAATGCAAAATACAAAAACTTTCTTCATTTCTGTCAAACTTTAAACATTTACTTAAACATTCGATAGGCGTTGGTTTTCCCCCATTTACACCAACCGATAGATGTAACCCAATAAATGATTACAGACAGCACCGCATTTGCCAAAGCAATCCTCAACACAATAGACCAAGTACCACTCAAGCTTGTCTTTGCTGCAATGGTTGCTACACCATAAGTAACAATTAAACCAAGAAGGGCACTTCCTATAAAGAATCGCCACCAATATTTGGGTAGATAATGGCGATTAGGTTGATTATTGAATGGCCCATAATAGCATGCAGCCATAACTACTCCGATTATTAGAAATATGAGAATAAAGAAGATGGAAGCTGTATCCAGTTTATCCCAAAACATGGATGCTTGCGTATACAACGCATCTTGCCCCTCACCTGTATAATGTTGCAAGAAACTTGCTTTATTGCCTATCAATGGCTGGTATAATTTCAAGAAATGCATAACTATAAACTATTTTTAGAAATCAATATATAATTAGGTTTTGGCTGATGGTTCACTACTCCACCTTGACCTATGCCGCATATAAAACTCATTAGCGAATAAGATGTTGTTACATCATTCTCGCCCTTGGAATCATCCAAATATTTCCCCATCGTGGTATATTCAACGTATGGTATATTCACATTCCATTCCAACACCTCCATATCAGAAGGCATGTTTGACACTTTTATTTTTACGGTTGCCACTACGGAGCGCTTCAATTCCAAATTTACATTATTACACTCTTCCACCTCTATGCTCTCAATGCTTACTTTTGAGCCATAGGTTGGCTTACATGTAAAGCATTTTTTCAAAACTTCCTTATTCGACATAATCCATCTGTAAGACTCCAATTTCAGCTTCAAAGGAATAACACATTCGTCAACAGTTTCACCATATCCATAAAAAGTGGGTTGATGAGCCAACTGTGCAACATTTTTAGGTATACCAAAGTCGTGGGGACAGGAAGCATACTTATAACCTTTCTCTAGATTATCTACGAATCGCTTCTGGCTCTGAAGCATGATTGCGATACCATTACGAATGGCCGAAACTTTGTCTTGTTCTCCTATTATCAAATAATAATAAGGTGATTCGTTCGTCAAGACATCGCCATTCTTGTCGAGATAGTCGGATGTTGCACAAATCAGAGAATATGCTTTATTTGATTTTCCTGCAATTCTTGCTACATCCGCAGCATACTGGGTAAGTAACACATCAGGTGCTGCAGCTCCCATAGGGCTATACTTCATGTCAGAAACAAGAACAGCCACCTCTCCCTTCTTCATGCGACTTACCATCGTTTGGAGCATAATAGGAACTTGCGTAGAGGCATTAGATTGCAAAGCTCCTGTATTCATCGCCACCTGAAACTGAGCCAAAGTCATTTGCCCAGCTACATTTCCAGTATTTGTCATAATATTAATGTCCTGGGTGCTAGGAGAATAATAGCTCATGATTTTATATACATCTTGCTTAAATCCTGTTGGCCGATTCGCCCTAAAGAAACCATTCATACTACCAGAAGACTCCACATAGAAATGAATGGTAGAATTGTAATCCAACTTTGCATAAGTTTGCTTCCCCAGCAATTCTCCAGAATCTGTGAAATGAGGATTCTGCATAGGATTTAAGTTGACTCCACATGCTCCCATAGTCATCAAGGCTAGAAGCGCAATTGAGCAAAGACCCAAGTTGTGAGATAGTTTCTTCATTGTCTCTGATTATTAGTAATATGTAAAAAGAAAAAGCGTAGCACTATTGTTCGTCGCAAATATTGGGGTTGTGGTAGGACCCATCTGCATACAACAAACAATAGCCCACGCCTTAGGGGTATATTATTCCCTTTCAGAAAAGGGTACAATAATCCTACGCGTGAGCAGTATTGCTCGTCATCCTGCAGATTTCGAAACTACCACATTTCAATATTGGGATAACATCAATACGCTCATTAATTCGAGTCTTCATCACGTCCGTTCTTTTCCGTCCGCTCCAACTCTTCTGCAAAAATAACAAATATTATCGAAACAACAAAATTTTTAGGAAAAAAGTTATAAAAAAGTTATGTGGGAGTACATAACTTAGAAAAATCAAGCCTCCTTGCTATCATTCCAATAACAGCAAGGAGGCAAAG
>CAVKLF010000052.1:0-15993 GCA_963657075.1 bacterium
AGATAATAAAAGAATGTTCACTTGACGGCTTAACGTGCCTAAAGTGACCGCTTACATTTATAACGTTCGGCTACAGAAGTGGTTTAGGAGGAATGGGGACTTGCAATGCTCGAATGTGGTGAGTCTGCCGGACGGGGCTGGGGAGATGGCGATGCCTACGGCGGCGTTTAACGTGATTTACCAGCTTTGCCATATGTATCATCACTTCTTCGATGAGGGGATTGGGATGAGACAAGTCATTGACTACCTTTTAATATTGAAAGATTTAAATATTGAATATTGAAAGATGGCGATGGAAAGCTCCCACAGATCTCACAGAAAACACAGATTTCTTTTTCGCACACGGATCGCACGGATCTCACGGATTTTCGCCTGTACGGCGATGGAGACTTGAACACGAATCACACGAATCACACGAAACAACGTTCGGCGGACGAAGTGAAAGCCAATCACACGAATTCTAGCCCTGTTCGGGCTTCTCTATTAGCGAACACGGAAGGCACGGAATACACGGAAAGTTCTTTTTTGAACACGAATAACACGAATAACACGAATAAAGGCGATAGCCCTTCTGTGAAATCTGTGGAATCTGTGGGAGACTATATCTTTCAGCGTGAACTGAAATGGCTGGGACTGTGGAAGTTTGCGCGAGCAGTGATGTGGGTGCTGCATGAAGCCTTGGGATTGCCAGAGGCGGCGATGATTGCGCCGATGGATGAGAAGCGAGGTAGATTGCTGCTGAACGAGATACTGGATGGCGGTAACTTCGGGAGGCATGCGGAGAAGTATGGGCGCTTTACGCAGCAGGGCATGGCGAAGAAGTATTTCCTGAAGATATGGAGGAATATGCACTTCGTGAGATATTATCCTGCCGAGGCACTGAGCGAGCCAGTATTCAGGACATGGCACTTCTTCTGGAGGGGCGCACAAAGATTAAAATATTGAAATATTGAAATATTGAAATATTGAAATGTTAAAATATTAAACGATGAAAATATTTTTTATCCGCGGAACTCAGACGGAGTTTAGACGGATGGGCACCTGCTCGGTGCTTGTGGGGGCGGACACGGAATGCATATAAAAGCCCATCCTCACGGACAGGCTTCTACATATTATACAAAAACATTATGAATTAATTTCTATTAGCGAACAAGATTTTATTTCATCTAATCTAATCTTAATAATTCTATCTAAAAGTTTCAAACAATTTTATGATTCACTCGAAAGGAAAGTTTTTTGGCATTACTTCCTTTTTTCGGTTGCAAAGGTACGACTATTTCCGGAATCTTGCAATACCTAAAAATGGTGGTTTTGGCTGAATACCTAGAAGTTGGGATAAGAATTGATAAAAAATATCAGATTTGTTTGGTTTTCTCGAATACTTTTACTATTTTTGCCCTGCATCCTGTTACAATCATGAAAATGATCGTGGCAAGATGAATGCTAATAAAAGGAAATAACGGTAAAATTCAGTGACCTATGATAGACTACATCTCTCAAAACCTATGGCTATTCTGGACTGTCATCATGTTCGTTTGCCTGATACTCGAACTCTCTTCGGGTGATTTCTACGTGACTTGTTTTGCCATCGGTGCACTGGTCGGCATCCCTGCGGCTATGATGGAAGCTCCATTCTGGATACAGGTGGTGGTATGGGCGGTATGTTCGGTACTGAGCATCCTGCTGATACGTCCTCATCTGGTAAAGGCGATTACGCATGGCGGCGACCATCGCAAGAGCAACACGGACGCACTGATAGGGCAAGTGGGCGAGGTGACGCAGACTATCGTGGCCGGAGGCTACGGCAGAGTGAAGCTGGATGGGGACGACTGGAAGGCGAATGCGCCCCAAGTAACCTGCGACCTGACCACAGGAGCCAAGGTAAGAGTGGTAGACCATGAGTCGGTCATCATCTCTGTGGAGCCTTGTTAGGCTCCGCCTGCCTGAAAGATTTTTTAATTCACTAACTCATATCTTAACATCATGAACATCGGACTTATTGTGCTCGTTGCCATCGTGGTACTGGCACTCGTGGTGGTCAAGAAGACCATCGTCATCATCCCACAGAGTGAGACGAAAATCATAGAGCGTCTCGGACGGTATTATGCTACTCTGAAACCGGGTATCAATGTT
Organism: bacterium; assembly: GCA_963657075.1. GTDB lineage: Bacteria > Bacteroidota > Bacteroidia > Bacteroidales > Bacteroidaceae > Prevotella. The sequence continues at coordinate 2,134 of CAVKLF010000052.1, forward strand.
ATCATCCCCTTTATAGACCAAGCCAAGAATATCGTGTCGATGAGGGGAGGAAAATATACGTATACCAATACGATAGACCTGCGCGAGCAAGTGTACGACTTCGACCGCCAGAACGTGATTACCAAGGATAATATCCAGATGCAGATCAATGCGCTGCTGTATTTCCAAATCGTAGACCCCTTTAAGAGTGTGTACGAAATCAACAACTTGCCGAATGCCATCGAGAAGTTGACGCAGACTACCCTGCGTAACATCATCGGCGAGATGGAGCTGGACCAGACGCTGACATCGCGCGATACCATCAATACCAAGTTGCGTGCCGTGCTCGACGATGCCACCAACAAATGGGGTATCAAGGTAAACCGCGTAGAACTACAGGACATTACACCACCAGAGAGTGTGCTGCAGGCGATGGAGAAGCAGATGCAGGCTGAGCGCAACAAGCGTGCCACCATCTTGACATCAGAGGGCGAGAAGGAGAAGCAACGTCTGCTATCGGAAGGTGAAAAGGCTGCCATCGTGAACAAGGCCGAGGCCGCCAAGCAGCAGGCTATCCTCAGGGCTGAGGGCGAGGCTACGGCTCGTATACGCAAGGCGGAGGCTGAGGCGATAGCCATCCAGAAGATAACGGAGGCAGTAGGACAGAGTACCAATCCTGCCAACTATCTCTTGGCACAGAAGTATATCACGATGATGCAGGAGGTGGCCCAGGGCAATGAGAACAAGGTGGTGTATCTGCCTTACGAAGCTACCAACTTGCTGGGGTCTATAGGAGGCATCAAAGATTTGTTTGCCAAGTAATAGCGAGCAAACGAACAAAAAGAAAAAGGAGATTCTACAATGTAGAATCTCCTTTTTCTTATTGAGGTGTCTAGCGGAGTCGAACCGCTCTACACGGTTTTGCAGACCGTTACCTAACCGCTCGGTTAAGACACCCTTAGTATGGCTGTGCAAGTCATTTCTGAATTGCGAGTGCAAAGGTAGTACTTTTATTTGATTCCACCAAATTTTTCGGCGACTTTTTTCAGAAAAATATGCATTTTATGTAAAAAGTGGCTATTTCTTCTGGTTCTTTTGGCACTTCTCGTAGAAAGCGCAGCCCGAACAGTGGTAATCCTTGCAGTGGCGGGCCGACTGCCAGGTGGTATAAATACGAAAGGCGGCATACATGATGCATGCCGCCACTAAAATCGCTGTGATTATATACTGTATCATCCGCTCCGGATTAGCCAACGGCATTGTAGCCATTGGTAGAGTTCTTGCGCATGATGTCGCGGATGTTCATTTCCTGAAATCCCTCGGCACGGCGTGCAGCCTCCAGTTCTGCCTCCTCCTCGATATCCTTCTCTGAGCGTGTGAAGGTGAAAGCCTTGTTCTTGAATTCAGCGATGCCCCATCCGATGAGTGCCACCACGATAAGAGCGATAAATCCTATTAATGCGTCCATGTCCTTATAATAATATATATAATAATGTGTGAAATATTCTCTTAGAAGTCGTCGTCGGCTACATCCTCAGCCTCGTCGAGACCGAGATTCTCTGGGTCTTCGAAGGTGGTGCGGTAGCTTTCCTCGGTGAGCTTGTCATCGTCGAAGGCATCATCGTCCTCGTCGGGGTCGTTGTAGTGATCCTCGATTTCTGGTGCGTCCTCGTCGCTGTCATCATCCTCGTCTCTGAGGTCGTCTGCGCGATCGAGCTCGTCTTCGTCCATAAATTTCATACGCACCTTCTCTACCTTAGGTTTCTCCTTGGCGAAGATGGCCTCTACCCATGTACCCTTGGGCACTACGAGTACTTCGTAGTTGTCGGCCAGCTTCTTCTCATAGAGACCACCCGGTTTCTTGAGGCGATCCTTGGGGAGGGTAGTGGTAGAGATATCGAAACCGCTCTCGATGATGTCTTGGATGCTCTGTGGCAAACTTTCCCATCCACCACCGAAATTGCGCTCCAAAACCTCGATGAGCTTGGCAGCGGTGATATGACTGATGTTTTCGTAGGTAAGGTCGGTAACACGCAGGATAGGGCGTTTCTTGATGGCATATTTCACGTTGGCATCATCGATGCGGAAGTAGCCTATCTTGAATCCGCGGTCTACCAGTTTGTTGACCACCTCAGGACGGTCTATCTTGACAGGCTCCATCTCGAAAGCACTTCTGATGGTTTCGAGATACTTGCGCTGGTTGTCCCTGAGGTCATTGTCCTTTTCTGCTGCTTCCCAGAGGCGGAAAACGTCATTCTCCTGTATGTCCCAGACACCGCTTTTGGTAAGTGTCTTGAGCGTTAAAGTTTTTTCTTTTTTCATTCTTTATTTCGTTTTGATTGCAAAATTAAGTACTTCTTTTTTAATAACCAAATTTTCTTGTTGTTTTTTTATGTTTTTGTCTGCTTTTTATGGAGGTTTCATTTTTTTTGATTACCTTTGCATACATGAGTGGGATATTCCAGTATGATTAGTCTCCCCCCATGCAGGGGGAATATAAAAATATAATAATGTAATGAGCGAACCATTAGCAGAACGAATGAGGCCCCACACGCTGGCCGACTATGTGGGGCAAAAGCACTTGGTGGGCGAGGGGGCCGTATTGCGCAAGATGATAGATGCCGGGCGCATCTCCTCTTTTATCCTCTGGGGACCTCCTGGTGTGGGCAAGACGACGCTGGCGCAAATCGTGGCGCAGACCCTGAAGGTGCCCTTCTATACGCTTTCGGCTGTAACCAGCGGTGTGAAGGATGTAAGGGAGGTCATCGAACGCGCCAAGAACGGCAGATTCTTCAATTCGCCTTCTCCCATCCTTTTCATCGACGAGATACACCGTTTCTCCAAGAGTCAGCAAGACTCGCTGCTGGGGGCTGTGGAAAAGGGCATCGTGACGCTTATCGGCGCCACTACCGAAAATCCCTCCTTCGAGGTGATACGTCCGTTGCTCTCCCGATGTCAGCTCTACGTGCTCAAGTCGCTGGACAAGGATGACCTGCAAGGGCTCTTGGAAAGGGCGGTAAGGGAGGATGTGGAACTGAAGCAAAGGCACATCGTGCTGCAGGAGACGGGAGCGATGATGAGATACAGTGGCGGCGACGCACGCAAATTGCTCAATATCCTGGAACTGGTGGTGGAGTCGTCGGGTAGCGAGGAAGTCATCATTACCGACAAAATGGTGGAGGAACAGCTGCAGCAGAACCCACTGGCTTACGACAAGCAGGGAGACATGCACTACGATATCATATCGGCCTTCATCAAGAGTATACGCGGCAGCGACCCCGATGCCGCGCTCTACTGGATGGCGCGCATGATAGAGGGTGGCGAAGACCCGCAGTTTATAGCCCGAAGGGTGGTGATCAGTGCCAGCGAGGATATCGGACTGGCCAATCCCAATGCCCTCTTGCTGGCCAATGCGGCCTTCGACACGGTGATGAAGATAGGGTGGCCGGAGGGGCGCATCGCCCTGGCTGAAGCGGTGGTGTATCTAGCCACCAGCCCCAAGAGCAACAGTGCTTACCTGGGCATAGACGCAGCCCTTGCCGCCGTGAGAAAGACGGGCAATCTGCCGGTGCCTTTACATATCCGCAATGCGCCTACCAAGCTGATGGCAGACTTAGGGTATCATGACGGATACAAGTATCCGCACGATTATCCCGGACACTTTACGGAGCAGCAATATCTACCCGACGAACTGAGGGAGGCCCGCTTCTGGCATGCCCAGCATTCGCCTTCGGAGGAACGCCTGTATCAATGGATGGTGACGTGCTGGGGGGATAGATTTAAAGAATAAATATGTACTAGAAAAGAACAGACAAGAAAATATGACAATACAAAACGACCCTGAATTTGTGATGACCTTAGAGCGGTTTATCGAGTTCATCGGTACCTTTGCCTTCGCCCTGTCGGGCATCCGACTGGCTGCCAGCAAGCACTACGACTGGTTGGGCGGATTTGTGTGTGGTGTAGCAGTGGCCATCGGTGGCGGTACCATCCGCGATGTGATGCTGGGAGTGCGCCCCTTCTGGATGCTCAGTCCCATCTACATGATATGTACGCTCTTTGCACAGGTGGTGGTGATTGTGTGCCACAATTACCTGAAACGACTGGACAATACGTGGTTTCTCTTCGACACGCTGGGACTGGCACTGTTTAATATCGCTGGTATCCAGAAGACGCTCGATTGCGGATTCCCCTTTTGGGTAGCGATTATCATGGGTTGTATGACGGGGGCTGCAGGAGGAGTGATACGCGATGTGCTGCTCAATGAGGAACCCGTCATCTTCCGCAAGGAGATCTATGCGATGGCTTGTGTGGCAGGCGGACTGGCTTACTGGTTGCTCTGCTATCTGGGCGTGAGCCTCTATATCACAGTGATCGTGGCGTTTGTCGTGGTATGCGCTATCCGACTGCTGGCGGTAAGATACCACATCTCGCTGCCTAAACTGCGAGACGAGGAGTAAGCAGGAGAGGGGAGAAGAAAAAGGAATGACTTGATAAAAACATGATAGAACAGATGAAACAACTGAAGAAAATATGGATGTTGGCATTGGCGATGGCTCTTGTCGCTGTGATGCCAACGAATGCACAAAACAAGAGAGAATTTCGTGGCGCATGGATACAGTGCGTCAATGGTCAGTACTTAGGCAAGAGCACGCAGCAGATACAGACGATGCTCTCGCAGCAGCTCGACGAACTGCAGAAGGATGGCGTGAATGCCATTATCTTTCAGGTGCGCGCCGAGTGTGACGCGCTCTACAAGAGCGACTTGGAGCCTTGGAGCCGTTATCTGACGGGTGTGCAGGGCAAGGCTCCGCAGCCCTACTGGGACCCGCTGGAGTGGATGGTACAGCAGTGTCATAGCCGCGGCATGGAGATACATGCCTGGATCAATCCTTACCGGGCACGCCACAGTGCCACGCCTAGGGAGGCTACCTCGCCGCAGAGCATCGTGCGCAAGCGTCCAGACCTGTGTTTCGACTATGACAAACTCACCCTGCTGAACCCGGGATTGCAGGAGGCTGCCGACTATACCTGCCGTGTGGCTGCCGATATCGTGAGCCGATATGATGTGGACGGATTTCATATCGATGATTATTTCTATCCCTATCCTCAGGCTGGGGTGAAGATTCCCGATGAGCAACTCTACCGGCAAAACCCACACGGACTACGCAACATCGGCGATTGGCGCCGCGACAATGTGAGCCGATTTGTAAAACAGCTGGGCGAGACGATACATCGGGTAAAGCCCTGGGTAAAGTTTGGCGTGTCGCCTTTCGGCATCTATCGCAACAAGCGTACCGACCCGAACGGTTCGGAGACCTTTGGACTGCAAAACTATGATGACCTGTATGCCGATGTGCTGCTATGGGTAAACAATGGGTGGATAGACTACTGTGTGCCGCAACTCTACTGGGAGATAGGCAATCGGGCGGCTGACTATAAGACGCTAATACAGTGGTGGAACAAACATGCCGGCAACCGCCCTCTCTATATCGGCGAGGACATAGAGCGTACCGCCAAGCATGCCGACCCACAGAACAGCCGCAGCCACCAGTTGCCAGCCAAGCACAGTCTGCACCAGCAGATGGGCAATGTGAAAGGTACCGTGCTGTGGTATGCCAAGACTGCTGCCGACAATGTGGGCAACATCGGACATACCCTTCGCGACTATTACTGGAAGTATCCTGCCTTGCCTCCGCTGATGCCATTTCTGGATGACAAGGCGCCTAAGGGGGTAAAGAGTCTGAAGTTTGCGTGGACAGCCGAAGGTCCCATGCTGAGCTGGAAGGCTCCGAAGGCCAGCAAGAAGAAGTGGGGCGATGAAGTAAACCGCTTTGGCGTCTACCGCTTCGAGAAGGGAGAGAAGATAGACCTTGCCGATGCCTCTCATCTGCAGGCAGTAACCTATCAGCCACAGATAAAGGTGCCTTATGTAAAAGGCAAGAAGTATGTATACGTGGTAACTGCCCTCGATAGAGTGGGCAATGAGAGCAAGGGCAAGAAAAAGGCGGTGGCGCTATAGATAACTATATCTTGCTCCAGTCCATTTTACGGATGAAGGCGAGCGTCTTGACCCAGTTGCAGTCGATGCAGAACTGTACTGGGTAGTCTTGCCTCGTGTAATAAGTCATGGTGGTCTCGGTATTTGGGTCGTTGAACAGTTTGTGGTCGAAAGTGGCCTGCTTGAAGATACTGGTCACCATGTACTTATTTTTCTCCTTGGCTTCCTGGAGTCTTTTCTGGTAAACCGTGACGTATACGTTCATGGCGTAAGCCTGCTCGTTGAGGAAGCGTATGCGCATATTGAGGCTGTCGGGGTTGGCATTCTTGTCGAGCATGAGGAAAGCTGGCAGTATCTGGTCGCGGAGATAGTTCATCGCATCCCATTTGAAGAGGGCTATCTTGCGTTCGTCCAGGCTTCGCGTGGTGTCGTTGATGATGGCATCCGATGAACGGATAATCTCATTGAGTACGTCTTGGGCACTAGCCTTTACCGTAGTGAGGCTGAGTGCCAGAAGAATCATGATGTACTTTTTCATTTGTTTTCTCTTTTTGATCGTGTATACTGATAGGGCTTTTACTTGGTGTGGCGCTTGAGGAAGATGCTGTGGTCGATGCACGAAGGAAGTTCTTCCTGGTAGTGGGTGACCATGATCATCGTCTTATTGGCACGGCGACAGAAGGCATTGATGACTTCCTTCACCAGTTGTCTGTTAGTATTGTCGAGACCATGCAGCGGCTCGTCGAGGATGAGCAGTTCTGGGTCTTTTACGAAGGCTCTGGCCAAGAGTACGAGGCGCTGCTCGCCGCTGGAGAGTTTGAGGAATCCCTTGTCTTCCATGCCTTCCAATCCGAATACCTTCATCCAGAACCGGCACTTGTCCATGTCTTCCTCCTTGGGCTTGACATAGAGTCCTACCGAGTCCATCAGTCCGCTGGCCACGATGCGGATGGCTGGCAGGTCTCGCTGGTATGAACGGTGTAGCTCTGGCGACACATAGCCGATGTGCTTCTTGATATCCCAGATGCTCTCGCCGCTGCCGCGAGGATTGCCGAAGAGGGCGATGTCGCAGGCGTAGCTCTGTGGGTTGTCGGCGCATACCAGACTGAGAAGCGTGCTCTTGCCGGCACCATTCTGTCCGCTGAGCGCCCATCTCTCGCCGTTGAGCACCGTCCAGTCCAGATCTTTGAGGATGATGCGCTCGCCGTACTGGATGCGTACCTTATTCATGTGTACCACTTCCTCGGCGTGGTATTCGCGGTCGCTGACGGGCAGGTCTACTATCGCCTGTTCCAGAGAGCTGCTGAGTATATGCGCGGGGGTAGCGGGGCGGTGTGCAAAGTATTGGTCCTTGCTTACCTTCGGGCCAACTTTCCTGTCTTTTACCTCTACCACGTGGGTGATGAAGTCGGGTATGTCGTCGCTCTTGCTGAGCACGAGTATAATCTGGAGTGCGCGCTCGGATGCCAATGTCTTGAGCAAATCCTTGAGCTGGTCTCTGGTATCGGCATCGAGACCGATAAATGGATTGTCCATGATGAGCACCCTGGGTTCGGAGAAGAGGGTAGAGGCCAACTTAAACTTACGCAGTTCGCCGCTGGATAACAGAATGGTGTACTTGTCGAGCAGGTGCTCCATGTGGAAGAGCTGGTAGATGTGCTGTTGCAGGGCACGCCGTTCGGGGGTGTCGCATCCTGCCATCTGGTAAGACTCCCCCAGTTTGTCTTTTACGACAGGGGAGTTTTCGTCTATTTCCAGTTGGTTCCAGCGTTGCTGCAGAAAGTAAGTGCGGTCGTTGTCTCCGCCATAGGTGTCACGGAATGTGATATACTTGATGTTGTCGCTCACCATCGTCTTCTGGCTAGGTGAGAAATCATACTCAGGGTCGTGCTGCAGGAGGGGATGTCTGCCTACGATGATGTCTACGAGCATGGATTTGCCGCCTCCGTTAGGTCCTACGATGGCGAGGTGTTCGCCATCGAGTGTCTCAAAGTTTACGGGCTCTGCCATACGCCATTCGGGCATACGGGTTACGCCTTCTTTTATACTGATTATCTTTTGCATCGTTTCTTGTTCTTTTTATTAACTTTTATGGATGGCTGGTGCGCTGTATGGCTGCCAGGAGCTGTGCCTGTGGACCAGTCATTTGGGAACCACCTTCTACTCTCGAAGCGTTCTTGGTAGCGAAGTCTTTCCAACTACTGTAATGCTTGCTGCTGGTTTCGGGTCTGCCCATCTGCAGGAAATGGCAATAGGCGGCTCCCAGTGCGTCGGTGGCATCCATGTATTTGGGCATTTCGTCGTCCTGGATATGGAGCATGCGCTGCAGCATGGCAGCCACCTGCTGCTTGGAGGCCTGTCCCTGTCCGGTAATCGCCATCTTGATTTTGAGCGGAGCGTACTCATGGATAGGCACATCGTGGTGGATGGCGGCTGCGATGGCTACCCCTTGCGCGCGGCCTAACTTGAGCATAGACTGTACGTTCTTGCCGAAGAAAGGTGCCTCTATCGCCATCTCATCGGGCAGGTAGGAGTCGATGATGCCCGTAACGCGCTCGAATATCTTGCCCAGGCGAAGATAGGGGTCGTGCTCCTTGCGCATGTCGATGACACCCATCACGACCAGTTCTGCCTTGTTGCCTACCACGCGTATCACGCCGTAGCCCATCACATTGGTGCCCGGGTCTATGCCCAGGATGATTTTCTCCGTTTTGTTCACTTCCTTGCTTTTAGCCTTCTTATATAAAAATGATCAATTATAAATTGTAAATTGTCAATTATTAATTGTAAATTATAAATTGTACATTATTAATTAGAACTACCTGTCCATATAGGGGTTATGTGCCAGTTCCTCGCCAATGGTGGTACTCTCTCCATGACCAGGAAGCACCTGGGTGTCGTCGGGTAGTTGGCCGAGATGTCGGAGGCTGTTGATAATGCGGAACATGCTGCCGCCAGGGAAGTCTGTTCTGCCGATAGAACTGTGGAAGAGGGTATCGCCCGAGAAGAGGACGTGCTCTGCCTCGCAGTAGAAGCAAACCGAACCGTTGCTATGGCCAGGAGTCTCTATGATGGTGATTTCGTGATGTCCGAAGCGAATTACCTCGTCCTCTTCGAAGAAGTGGTCGATGGCTGGGAAATGGATGTCTAGCTGCATCTGGTAGAATGTTTCTGCCTGCTTGTTGAGTCCTAGCATGAGTCGTTCGTCGCCAGCAGCCACCTCAGGCTTCAGTCCAAACTCGCTGTAGATGGTGTCGTTGCCGAAATTGTGGTCTAGATGACCATGCGTTACGAGCAGGTGCTTGGGGGTGAGCTGGCTTTCCTGAATGTATTGGGTAATGGCGGTGCGCTCTTCCGGAAAAAAGGCACCACAGTCTATGATGACACATTCCTTGGTTTCATCGCTCACCACGTAGCAGTTTTCCTGCAACATGTTACATTGGAATCTCTTGATGTTCAACATAATCTCTTCTTTTGTTTCTGTATAAACTATTTTTTCGCCCTACGGGGTGGGGCGTTTCTGTTAGCAAGGTACGTAGACCAACTGCTTGTCTTGGGCAAACCATTCCTCATCGAAGAAGGTGCTCAGCGGGGTTACTTCGGCTATCTTGCTATACTGCTTCAGTTCCTCCTGCAGGTTGCCTCCCTTGAGGCAGAGCAGACCATTGGGGAGTGCGTTTTGGCAGGATTTCTTAAAGTTTTTCTTGATGATTTTCATCAGGTCGGGCAATTGCATGACGGCACGGCTCACCACGAAGTCGTACTTCCCCTTCTCGTCTTCGCCACGCAGGTGCTCGGCAGTGAGGTTTTTCAGTGCGATGGCACTCGCCACCTCATTGCACACCTTGATTTTCTTGCCAGTGCCATCAATGAGTTTGAACTTGCACTCGGGGAAGAGGATGGCAAGGGGGATGCCCGGGAAACCTCCACCGCATCCGAAATCGAGGATTTCCGTGCCTGGGCGGAAGTTGGCAGCCTTGGCGATAGCCATGGAGTGGAGCACGTGATGCTCGTAGAGATTGTCGATGTCCTTACGGCTGATGACATTGATCTTGGCGTTCCATTCTCTGTATAGACCGTCGAGGGCTGCTATCTGCTGACGCTGCTCATCGGTAAGATGAGGGAAGTATTTATCTATGATGTTCATGTCTTGTCTGTTGCTTGTTGTCTCTGATATATAATTTCTGCAAAGGTAATGAAAGCTAGAGACATGACAAAATAAAAAAGCATTTTTTATACTTTTTGTTGGGAGGCAAGCAAAAAGTAAGCGTAATGTTTTGTGGCTATCCATATTTTTATTACTTTTGCGCCAGTAAAAAACAAGTAATTTATTTTGTGGAATAATGACTAAGAATATTTGTATCGTAGCAGGTGCCCGCCCCAACTTCATCAAGGTGGCACCTCTTATCCGAGCCATCGCCAACGGCGATTTTGCTGCGCACTTGGCTTGTCAACTCGTATATACAGGGTGTAAGGATGACCCTACGCTCGAAGGTTCGCTCTTTGAAGATCTCGGCATTGCGCGCCCGGATACCTACCTGGGGGTAGACTGTGAGAATCTCAATGAACTGACCGGACAGGTGATGTCTGCATTTGAGCGCTATCTGCAACAGCACCCTGTAGATGTGGTGATTGTAGTAGACGACTTGGCTTCTACGATGGCTGTTTCTATCGTAGCCAAGAAGCAAGGCGTACGACTGGCCCATATCGCCGCAGGCACGCGCAGTTTTGACATCTCCATGCCTAAGGAAATCAATCGCCTGGTGATTGACGGACTCTCCGACATCCTCTTTACGGCTGGCATTTCCAACAACAGCATTGCCAACAAGGAGGGTGCGGAGCTCTCTAAAGTGTACATGGTGGGTAATGTGCTGATCGACAATATCCGCTTTTTGCAGCAGCGCATGACAAGACCTGCGTGGATGGATGAAAAGCACCTGAAGGAGGGTGGCTATCTGGTATTCACGCTCAATCGCAAAGCCCTGTTGGCTGACGATGATAACCTGAAGGCGATGTTGACCGTGATAGACGGCGAAGCTCGCAAGGCCGGCATCAAGGTAATCGCACCGCTGAGGGGACAGGCTCGCGAACGTGTACTTTCCTTCATGGTGCATCAGGAACTGGCAGACCATCAGGTGGGCATCGACATCGTGCCACCGCAAGCTTATCTCGACTTTGCCTATCTTTCGGCCCATGCCAAGGGTATCATCACCGATTCGGGCAATGTGGCGGAGGAGGCTACCTTCAACGGGGTGCCATGCATTACGCTCAATAGTTATACCGAGCATATCGAGACTGTGAAGGTGGGTACCAACGAACTTGTGGGCGAGGATGCCGGGCAACTCACGCTCTTCATGCAGCGACTCCTAAAAGGAGAATGGAAAAAGGCCGGCATCCCAGATAGATGGGATGGTAGGTCGGCTGAGCGTATCCTGCAAATTTTGGCAGAATAGACAGTATTATTTACTCAGCTTTCGGTACTTCCGGAGGCTGAGTTATTTTTGGTCGCCCGGTGACGTCGGTACAGGGTAATCGTATTGTTTGAAGTAGGAAGGCGTCTTCTGATTGTACCAGACTCCTTCTACGTTGACCCCGATGGAGAAATTCTTATGGGTGTATCTTACGCCTGCGCCCAGCACATTGGCACCAGGCACGCCCATGCCGTAACCGCCTGGCATACCTATGCCGCAGCCCCACATGCCTGGATACATGCCATATCCGTATCGGCCGAATCCGTAAGGAGAGAGACCGCCGTATCGACCATAGATTGTGTTGTAATTGTTGGCGATGCTGAGTTGCCCATATACGTATGCCTCCCAGTGTTCACTGAATCGGTAGCCCACGATGCCGTATACGCCGCCGTCATGGTAGTTGTCGCCACCATAGTTGATGTTGTTGACATATCCGCCCAGTGCCATCCAGAGTTTGTTGTCCTTGGTAAGGGGTGTGAGGTAGGCGGCTTGGATGGTCTGCGTAAAGCCACCCCAATGCGGAGTGTGCTTGCCAAAAGTAGCAAACACAGAAAGGTCTACCGAGAAGTTGAGCCCCTTGTGCAGTCCCCAGCTATAATTGTCATATCCCTTCTCTACCTCTTTCTTATCTGTCGTACTCTCCACCTTGTAATTGGGGTTCTTCATTGGTTTGCCACCATATACGACGAGCTTTCCATCTTGCCGAAGGGTATCGCCAGGCAATAGCCAGTCTTCCCTCGGACTGTCTGCGCTGTGCAATGGTCCGAGGCTTATCTGCTGTGCATGTGTCTGTATCGCCAGACAAGACAGTAGGCATAATATACCACGTATTTTCTTCATATCTGGGGCAAAGATATAAAGAAAGTGCGAGAAACGTTCATTATTTTAGAATAAAATGATTATCTTTGCATTCGCTAACATAAAAGTAAACAGTTACGGGAAAAGGATACAATCAGTGTTATGAAATCTTTGAAGGAATTATACAGAATAGGCAAGGGGCCATCCAGCAGTCATACGATGGGTCCTCAGCGCGCCGCCAAGCTCTTTCTGGAGCGATGCGGAAATGCTTCATCTTACGAGGTGACTCTCTATGGCAGTTTGGCAGCTACTGGCAAGGGGCACTTGACGGATGTGGCCATCGAAGAAGTGCTCAGGCCGCACAAGACAGTCAACATCATCTGGAAACCTCAGGTGTTTTTGCCATTCCATCCCAATGGAATGAAGTTTGTGGGCAGAGACCTCAACGGTGATGTCATCGACGAATGGACGGTATATAGCATCGGTGGCGGCGCCTTATCAGAAGGAGCCGACGGACATGAAGAGTTGGGTGCCAAGGACGTGTACGACCTCAGCACGATGAAAGAGATACAAGACTGGTGCTATGCCAATGGCCGTTCTTTCTGGGAGTATGTGGAGAAATGTGAGAGCCACGACATCTGGGACTACCTGCGGCAAGTTTGGAAGGTGATGCAGCAGGCTATTCATAATGGGCTCGACCATGAGGGTGTGCTTCCAGGACCGCTCAAGTTGCAACGTAAGGCTGCCACCTATTATATCAAAGCTAATGGCTATCGTGCGTCTCTGCAGAGTCGCGGATTGGTCTACGCGTATGCCTTGGCAGTAAGCGAGGAGAATGCGTCTGGCGGCACCATCGTTACTGCGCCTACCTGCGGTGCCTGCGGTGTATTGCCTGCCGTGCTATATCATATGCACACGGCTCATGGCATGAGTGAACAGCGCATTTTGCGTGCCCTTGCCACTGCAGGCTTGGTGGGCAATATCGTAAAGCAGAACGCATCTATCAGTGGCGCAGATGTGGGTTGCCAGGGTGAGGTAGGTGTAGCCTGCGCCATGGCTTCGGCTGCAGCTTGCCAACTCTTCGGTGGTAGTCCTGCTCAAATCGAGTATGCTGCCGAAATGGGATTGGAGCATCATCTCGGTATGACGTGCGACCCTGTGTGCGGACTGGTACAGATACCTTGCATCGAGCGCAATGCCTTTGCAGCTGCCCGTGCGCTGGATGCTGATCTCTACGCCTCCTTCTCTGATGGTCATCACAGTGTGTCGTTTGACAGGGTGGTAGAGGTAATGCGCCAGACGGGTCACGACTTGCCATCACTCTATAAGGAGACCAGCGAGGGTGGTCTTGCCAAGGGATTTATGGCAAATTTTTGATAACATGGTGACCGTTTTCTGATAACATAATGATAACATAAATGGTAATATGATGATATCATGATGATATGCAGATAAGCAGGCTTTGAATATAAAAATAGCTAATAAATTGATAAACAACTTATTAGCTACATTTGTCTTGTTTGGTAAAATTATATCTTTATCCCCTTTTATAGGCGGTGTGATTCCGTTGGGGTTCGAACCCAAGACCCACAGCTTAGAAGGCTGTTGCTC
>CAVKLF010000053.1:0-15543 GCA_963657075.1 bacterium
TAGAGCAACTGACTCTTAATCAGTGGGTCTAGGGTTCGAATCCCTAAGGGTGTACTAGCAAAGGCATTTCTCACAAAAGAAATGCCTTTTTTGTTATATGTATTCTAAGCCCCGGAATACAAGTTTCAAGCCTCGGAATAGGAATGCTCCTATCTTATCAGAAATGTTTATTCCTGTGAATGGTATCATATTCCGCTCAGCGAAACATGCGTTCCACCCACATACGTTTCACCCAATGACCTAGAGATTATTTATGAGGAGGACAAAAAGAAATAGGACCTGTTTCACAACAGATCCTACCACATACTTACTAAAACTAAATTAACCACTAAAAAAACTAATATTTTTCTATTTATTTGCAAAGATAGGGCAAATATTTGACTCCACCAAATAATTTGCCCTCTTTTTCGTCGTTTGACTTAACTAAAGTCTACTTTTTACATTATTTAAAACTTATAACCTACTGTCATCAGCAACTGATGGCGATTGTTCTCTACTTGGGTAGCAGGTGCCACACTATCAAACTCGCTTGAATTATTATCCTCATACGACATGAATGGATAGAAGTCTCCCTTCTGCGCACTGTACTGGTAAGCTAAGTCGATGAAGAGGTTCTGGTAATTAAAACCTACACCGCAAGTAAAGCGATTGGTAGACTTCCAGTTTGTATAATCCGTAGACGTAGCATAAGCTACACCTGGAGAATATACGGTTACATCACGATAACCATCCTTGTTGAACATCGCTGAGACATAGTTGTAACCGATACGCAGAGAAAGCATGGAGACAGGTTTATATTCCAAGCCCAACTTCAATGTACTCACGCCCTTCAATGCACTACGAGTATTGGCATTCATCTCCTCATCGCTGGAGCTGGTCTCGTAATAATAGTCATAGTCGTAATAGCCACCATCTTTGATGCGATTATCCATGTGGTCGTACCAAGCATACTCGTATGTTGCGCCTAAAGCCAGACTGCTACCAACGGTGTGTCCCAAGCTGAGACCAGCCTTCCAAGCTGTATTCAGGCGGAAGTCATAGTCTGCCGAAGCAGGCTTAATGCTAGGATAGGCCTCTTGGCCATTGTTCTGAACATAATAAACACTCATATCATTATCGTTATGAGTGGTTAAATCATAAAACACAGGAGTATTAATGTATGCACCTATACGGAAAGGCGAGTCTTCCACTGGGCGGAAGATAACACCAGCCTTCACGTCAAAACCCGTACCATCTATTTTCACCTGCTCCTTACTGTCGGCAATCGCCCCATTCTCCAAGTTCTCAGAATAGAGAGAGTTGCTGTTATAGTGAACATCATGCAGACCAATGGTCAAGCCCAACCACACTCGATTGTTGATGCTACCACTAATATTGAAATCGTACTCCCCTATATAGCCATGCTGATACTGTCCGTAGAGAAAGAGATCAGAATTCAGATAATTCATCTGCGTAGCATCGCTATTGGCACCAAAAGCAATCAAGTAGCCATCATCCACGGCACTCCACAGAGCACTCGCCGCATCTTGGCTAAAGTTATTGTCCTTAATCCAAGCGTACTTAGCAGCAGACAACTTATTTTGGGAAGCATAGCGCTCCTGTCCGTTTTCGTCGTAAGTCTTGAGAGTATTAGCCGCATTAAGAATCTGTCCGAAATCGGCACTCTTATGATAGTTGAATGCCAAGTTAATATAGTTGTTACCCTTTAACTTTGGGCTCCATACGATACCAATCTGATCGAAAGTAGGATGCGACTTTTTTCCATTAAAATCTATTCTGTTGCCAGAGAGCGAAGTATAGTTTTCCGCCCCACTCTGAGCCATTACGCCTGCTGAGACTAAAACTTGGCTCTTACGAAAGAGACCGACACCAGCAGGGTTGGTAGAAATGGTAGAAATATCAGCTCCAAGAGCCTCCATCGCACCACCCATACCTACATAGCGGGCCGTACCCGTCAACTGGCTTTCTGTCAACTTTGTATCTTGATAAGTCTCCTGCGCCATAGCACTCATACTCACCATGAGCATGCTAGCGAAGAGAATGTGCTTACAATTGTTCATAATCATAAAAGATAAGCTGAAGTACATCTCCTCTCTGCTTTCCAGAAGAAAGACGGTACTCCAAAATTAATTATTAATTATTAATTATCATGCCAGTAGATTATCTTCTACCGCCAAAGCCACCGCCTGAGCGACCACCGCCAAAGCCGCTGCCACCCGAACGGCCGCCGCCAAAACTTCCACCTCCGAAGCCACCAGAGCGTGAAGCACCATTAAAGCTGCCGAAGGAAGAATTAGAACGAGTAGACGAATTACTGTTCATATTATTATAGGTAGTGCGATTGCCAAATCGGCTGGTATCAGTGGTACGTCGAGAGGCATATCCTCCGTTGTCACCACGACCTCCCCAATCAGCTTGAGTCTTGTCGCCACCATTGAATCCCCAGTTTCTTCGTCCCGAATAGCCATTGGGGTTACCGCCATAGTGCACATGCCCAATCATCGGTCCTCCCCAGTACCAAGGGCTATAGTAGCCTCCCCAGCCATACCAAGGATCGTACCAGCCTCCATACCAGCCAGCATAACCATAATACCAAGGATCGTACCAAGGGTCAAACCAAGGATCATACCAGCCTGCGTAATAGCCATAACGCCAAGGATTGCGCCACCCCCACATACGACTGCGCCAGTAGTATGGACCATATCCATAGTAATCGTAGAACCAAGGGTCATAATAGCCATCCCAACGACTCATGTCACGTGTACGGCTGAAGTCCTCCTCCTGATCGGCATACTTCTGGGCAAAGTATGAGTCATCATAAATACTATCAGGAGCAACTCCCTTGCCTACCCTAAACTGGATGATGTCGTTTCCGAGAGAGTCTGTTCCCACATTCTCATAATGGCTAAAAATACGCCCACCACGATTATACTCGTCTACGTCTCTGCCGCTGCCACTCCAGTAAAGCGCATAGATACTATCCCTGCGAGCACGCTGCACCTCATAGGCACGCTTCAGCTCAGCACGTTTCTCTGCCTTTTCCTTTGCCTCCTTCTTCGGGTTGAAGTAGAGGTCATCGTCTTGCGCCATCGACACAAGTGGCATCGAGGCTGCGATGAGGACTGCTAGAAGATACATCTTTTTCATACGTATATTTCTCCTATTTTTATCCGTTTTCTTATCTATATAATATTCTAGATGCAAAAATATTGCTTATCTTTGTGCAAAAGTACAGAAAAACCCTAAATAATGGTAGGTTTTTCCCTATTTTTAAGTAATTTTGCAGAAAAATTAAAAAGTTATCAGGATTTTCTAATCCATAAGACTATCAAAAGAAGATGAAATATCTAGTAGCTACATTTACAATAGAGGTGGAGGACAACTTAATGCAAGCCTCTCGCGACCTCTTGGCCGATGGTGCCGCGGGGGCTGGTTTTGAATCATTTGAGGACACAGAGCAGGGCATGGAGGCTTATGTACAAAAGGAACTCTTCGACAAGGAGATGCTCGACCAATACATCGCCGACTTCCCTATCACTGATGCAAAAATCAGCTACGACATCAAGGATGCCGAGGACAAGGACTGGAACCAGGAATGGGAAGAGCAAGGTTTCGATGCCATCTATGTGGACGACAAGGTAGTGGTCTATGACGCCAAACACCCCGAGCTATACCCTGACACAAGTAATCGCCCAGACATCATAGAGATAGGCATCGAAGCGAAACTGGCTTTCGGCACTGGCAACCACGAGACAACTCGCATGATTATCTCACAGCTGCTCCAGATGCCTATCAAGACCAAGCGCGTCCTCGACTGTGGCACTGGCACAGGCATTCTTGGGCTCACAGCCTCCAAGCTTGGAGCCAAGGAAGTGGTAGGCTACGACATTGATGAATGGAGCGTAGAGAATGCGCAGCACAATGCAGTACTCAACGGAGTGAACAATATGGAAGTGTTTTTCGGCAACAGTTCGGTACTTAATCATGTGAGCGGCGTGTTTGACATAGTGATGGCTAATATCAACCGAAACATTCTGCTGGCCGACATGAAACTTTTCCGCAGTATCATGAACGTGGGAGCCACACTGATACTGAGTGGATTCTACGAGGAAGATGTACCTGTTCTCTTGGAGAAAGCCGCGGAAATCGGACTGCATGAAATAACAAGAAAGACAGACAACAACTGGACTTGTCTGGTATTGGGATTATAACATATAAAAAAGCTGGGTCGTTTATGACTCAGCTTTTTTTATCTTACTTGATAGTTGCTCCGAAATACTTCACAAACTTAATCTTCTTATCCTTTGCGATGGTGGGCTTTTTCCATTCACCGCCAAGCACCAAGATGCTGGCTTTTTTGCCGACAGGCACCGCATTTACAGCAGCCTGCAAGGTCATATAGTTTCCTCTGCCCTGAGCACTCACCACATAGTCGAAATGGCGTACATGCTTCTTTAGGGCAGGCACTTGCTCTGCCAAGGCATCCGCCAAAGCATTAGCCACCACATGTGCACCATATTCATTATAGTGGGTATTGTCTTTCTTGCCCTTAGGCACCTGCCTGTTCTCACCAGGCAAAAACCACATGTGAAGCTTTCTGCTACCCTCTATACCCAAGCCAGTCTCGATGTCGTGGGTTATCTTAGTGGCATCCACAAACGGTACGTTCATCGCCTTCGCCACATTGCGCGGGGCCACCACATAAGCTCCATGGGTATCGATGAGCGTATCACTATTGATAAGTTCCTGCCCATCATATGCCTTTCCACGCAACTTCTCATCGTCATCATTCTTCAAATCCTCTGAATAATAGCATCGGCGCACCACACTATTCAGCAGTACCGGGATACCTCCCTTCTCGCGAGTCTCGTTGACATAACGGGCCAAATTGGCATCAAAGGTGGAACCTGGATCGGTATGGCGGTCGGGCTTGGGCTTCTCGTCATTATGACCGAACTGAATGAGTACATAGTCGCCAGGTTTGATGCGGTCGAGCACTTTCTGCCATCTTCCCTCGGTGATAAAACTCTTTGATGAACGCCCATTAGCAGCGTGATTGTCAACAAGAATCTTTTCATCGAAACATCCTTGCAACACCATGCCCCACCCACGCTCTGGACTTTTCTTGTAATTACTTTTTTCCGCTGCAGTGGAATCGCCAATCACAAAGATGGTGGTTGTCTTGGTGCCCGATGACAGCAAGAGGACTGCAAGGAGGCAAAATAAAAAGGACAAATGCTTTTTCATAAATTTCGTAGTTTTTAGTATGTTTGTTTCAAAAAAAGCGGAGGATATTTGCTTGAAACATCCTCCACCCAGTCTATTTCTTTTATCGCTTGACAACAGCTATCAGTTCCTCAGCAGATACCAAGGTCTGTTCGCCACTCTCCATATTCTTCAATGTCACCTTGCCTGCAGCCATTTCGTTCTCACCTGCGAGTACCACAAATGGAATATTCTTGGCATTGGCGTAGCTCATCTGTTTCTTCATCTTCGCCTTGTCCGGGAAGATTTCTGTGCGGATTCCAGCCTGACGTACCTTACCCACGATAGGCAAGCAGTAGGCAGTCTCCTTCTCACCGAAGTTGATAAACAATACTTGTGTAGAATTCACGGCCTCTTTAGGATAGAGGTCAAGAGCGTTGAGTACATCGTAGATACGATCTGCACCGAAGCTGATTCCCACTCCACTCAAACCTGGCAAGCCAAAAATACCCGTAAGATTGTCGTAGCGACCACCACCAGTGATACTGCCCATCGGTGTATCGAGCGCCTTCACCTCGAAAATAGCACCCGTATAGTAGTTCAAGCCACGAGCCAATGTGAGGTCTAGTTCCATCTCATTGTTCAAGCCAACAGACTTCAAGGCATCGAGAATAAACTTGGTTTCCTCCACGCCTTTCAGTCCTGTCTCTGCCCCTTCAAGCACCTTAGCTATTACTTCAAGTTTCTCATCATTAGAGCCAGATAGTGAGATAATTGGCTGCAATTTCTCAATAGCTTCTTCGGAGATACCATCACTGCGAAGCTCCTCATTTACATTGTCAAGACCTATCTTATCAAGCTTGTCAATAGCCACAGTAATGTCCACTATCTTGTCTGCCTCACCAATTACCTCGGCTATACCTGTCAGAATTTTGCGGTTGTTTATCTTGATACATACACGCACACCAAACTTGGTAAATACGGTATCTACAATCTGCATCAGCTCTACCTCGTTGAGAAGAGAGTCAGAACCTACCACATCGGCATCACACTGATAAAATTCTCGATAACGTCCTTTCTGAGGACGGTCTGCACGCCATACTGGCTGAATCTGATAACGCTTGAAAGGCAACTGTAACTCTTCTCTGTGCTGCACCACGTAGCGAGCGAAAGGCACGGTCAAATCATAGCGCAAACCTTTCTCGCATAGTTTGGCAGCAAGTTTGAGAGAACCGAGAGAATGGACATCCTCATCGGTTATCTTGTTCATATAGTCGCCTGAGTTTAATATCTTAAAGAGCAACTTGTCGCCCTCTTCACCATACTTGCCCATCAAGGTTTGAAGGGTCTCCATGGCAGGGGTCTCTATCTGCTGAAATCCGTAAAGGGCATACACCTCCTTGATGGTATTGAAGATGTAGTTGCGCTTAGCCATCTCCACTGGACCAAAGTCGCGTGTACCCTTTGGTATACTTGGTTTCTGAGCCATTTCCTATTGTTTAATATTACACCACAAAATTATTTTCTCTCGATGGTCTGATCACGGTCTGGACCGATGGAGATGATGCCAATCTTGGTCTCCAAGAACTCCTCTACAAAGGCTACATAATCCTTGAATTCCTGTGGGAATTGATCCTCGGAAGTAAATTTGGTCATATCCACATTCCAGCCCTTGAATTCCTTGTAAACAGGCTCTACATCGTCTATCTCATAAGGGAAGTCGGTGGTAACAGTACCATCCTTCAACTTGTAAGCCACACATGCCTTGATCGTATCGAAGCCATCGAGCACGTCACTCTTCATCATGATCAATTCTGTCACACCATTCACCATGATGGAGTACTTGAGCTGAACGAGATCACACCATCCGCAACGACGCTCACGACCAGTCACAGCACCATACTCATGTCCGAGGTCGCGAATCTTTGCGCCAGTCTCATCGAAAAGCTCTGTTGGGAAAGGTCCGGCACCTACACGCGTACAATAAGCCTTCATGATACCGAAGACATTACCTATCTTGTTAGGACCAATACCGAGACCTACACACGCTCCAGCACAAATCGTGTTAGAGGAGGTAACAAAAGGATAAGAACCGAAGTCTACATCGAGCATTGTACCCTGTGCACCCTCGCAAAGGATACTCTTGCCAGAGCGAAGAACCTTATTGATTTCCACCTCGCTGTCTACTATCTGGAACTGCTTCAAGTATTCAATGCCCTCCATCCACGTTTTCTCTACCTCTGTGATGTCGAAGTCAGTATAGCCGAGACTAGCGATCTGCTTAAGGTGAGCAGCCTTGTGAGCCTCATACTTCTCCTGGAAATTGTCGAGGATGTCGCCCACACGAAGACCAGTGCGGCTCACTTTGTCTGTATAAGTAGGACCGATACCCTTACCTGTGGTACCAACCTTATTTTTACCCTTTGAGGCCTCGATGGCAGCGTCGAGCACACGGTGTGTAGGCATGATAAGATGCGCCTTCTTCGAAATATGGAGACGGCTCTTGAGGTCATGTCCACTCTTCTCCAAATCCTTAGCCTCCTGCATGAAGAGGTCTGGAGCCAAAACTACACCATTACCGATGATGTTCACCTTACCGCCCTGGAAGATTCCAGAAGGTATAGAGCGAAGCACGTACTTCTGTCCCTCAAACTCAAGGGTATGCCCTGCATTAGGACCACCCTGGAAACGAGCAACGACATCATACCTAGGGGTCAACACGTCAACCACCTTACCTTTACCTTCATCGCCCCACTGCAAACCGAGCAGGACATCTACTTTACCTGTGTTCATCTTAATATAATATTATAGATTTTTTAACTTCACTATTTACTACACCTCTTTACCTACATTTCGCTTACGTGTAATCTTGGCTTGGCAAGTACTACACACGCCGTAAATATAGAGAGCGAACGCATCTCTGCGAAACCGGGTCAACTTGGTCTCACCCAAAGCCTTGGTAACAAGGGGCGCATGGATTTCCGTCACCTTGCCACATACCGTACACACTTGGTGCACATGATTCTCATTGGAGCAACACGCCTCATACTTGGTACCATCCACCAAACTATGCCTCATCACCAACCTCAGTTCGATAAAGAGATGCATCGTATTGTAAAGCGTAGCCCTACTCACGCGAAAATTTCGCTTTTCAAGCAGTTCGTTCAACTCCTCCAACGTAAAATGCCCCCCAATGCTGTATACTGCATCGAGTATAGCATATCGTTCTGGAGTCTTGCGATGGTGATTGCACTCCAGATAATTATCCAAGACCGCTCGAACCCTGGCTTCTACTTTTTCTGTCATAATCCTTGTTAGTTACATAAAACGCACAAAGATACTCATTATCTACGACATGAGGGAATATTAAATTTTAAAAAATCTAAATTACCCTCATTTCTTCATAAATACGCTGAACAGGAAGTCCCATCACATTGAAATAACTTCCCCTCAATCCCGTGCATCCAATGTAACCTATCCACTCCTGGATGCCATAAGCGCCAGCCTTGTCGAAAGGCTTATAACGCTCGATATAGTAATCGATTTCTTCTAGGGTAAACTCCTTGAACGTCACCTCTGTGGAGACAGAAAACGAGCGTTGCTTCTCACGCGTAGTAAGACAGACTCCTGTTACCACATGATGGGTTTTACCACTAAGCATCAAGAGCATACGGCGTGCGTCCTGGGCATCTTTCGGCTTCCCCAAGATAACACCCTTGCCCTCTGCATCATTCTGCTCTTCAGGCGTAGGAGCCACCACTACGGTGTCTGCAGTAAGCACCAGCAGTTCTTCCTCACGCCCTTGCGAGTCTGTCAACAATGAGCGGTATGCTTCCGCCTTCTTATGGGAAATATATTCTGCCACCTGATAGGCATCCAACGTATCGGGATAACTCTCGTCGATACCCTGAATAACCTTGACTTCAAAAGGAAAATCCAGCCCTGCGAGAAGTTCCTTACGGCGAGGCGAATTGCTCGCCAATATTATTTTATATTTCTTTACCATCATCATTACCACCCGAAAGCCTTGGCATCTGAAAGCCATTTTCCCTGTGCCCGAAGCACTTGTTCCACAATGTCGCGCCCTACGCCGTCACCACCTTCGCAAGACGATATATAGGTGGAAATCTGCTTGATGTCCGAGCAAGCGTCGGCTGGACAACAAGGACAACCACAACGACGCATCACCTCATAGTCTGGAATATCGTCGCCTACATAAACAATCTCTTCGTCGATGAGCGAATACTTAGCCAAAAACTCGTCATAAGTCTTAATCTTTACGGCACATCCCATAAAGATGTCCTCCACGCCAAGTCCTTCATAACGCAATCGCACTGCCTCAGTCTTGCCACCTGTCAAGATGGCGATGCGCAAGCCCATCTTTTGGGCCAACTGGATGGCATACCCATCCTTGATATTCACCGTGCGAAGCGGTTCACCCGTACTCGACAGCGTAATCGTCTGTCGCGACAAAACGCCGTCGACATCAAAGATGACGGCTTTCACCTTATCTAGTTCATAGTTAATCATCATTTATTTCTTTTATCCACACCACATGCCATGCGATGTATATCCTCACTCATTTTATCGTAAATAGCCTGCCACTCAGGACATTTCTCCAACAATCGGCTCTGCGCTCCGATGATATTCTCATCATATCTAACGGCAGGTCCTGTTTGGGCATCCAAAGGCTTGATGGAATGCACCTTTTCGGCAATCTCTTCCACAAGAGGCAGCATCACGTCGAAAGGTATACCATGGCTCTCCAAAATATCTTGGCTAATGGCATAGCAATGGTTTACAAAATTACAGGCAAAAACGGCTGAAAGATGCAGATACTTACGATCTGCGCTGTTTAGCCGATAAACCTTGCGACTCAGCGATTGGGCCAACTCCTCTATCAGGCGTAGTGTCTGCTCATCACTTCCTTCCACAAAGCATGGTATCTCCGAGAATTTCACCTCTTTCTGCTTGGAGAAAGACTGCATCGGATAAAGTACGCCATATCGCTCAGCCTTACCCTCGAAGACAGACATCGGCATAGAACCAGCAGTATGCAAGAAGACCTTTCCCTTCATGTCTCTGCTTTCTGCATTGCCCAAACAAAGTCTTGTAACTAGCGATGACAGCACACTGTCCTTGACAGACAACACATATACATCGGCATCATCACGCACCTGGCGAATATCCACGACAGGTTCTGCCCCTACAATACGAGCCAGGGCAGAAGCCGACTCCATTGTACGACTGAACACTTGTGGTATCTCGATTCCGACATGGCGAAGAGCCTTGCCCAAATGGGTAGCTAGATTGCCTGCACCTATCAATATTATCTTCATAATGTGCAAAAATACTAAAAAACACCGACACGTTGGGCATTATCCTTGTATTTTTATAATTAATTTATTATTTTTGCACCGTATGACAGAATATGACGTGGCGATATACACTCGAAGCGAAGAGTTACCCTTGCTGCTAGAGGGCAACTTCTTTCATAGCTTGACTCTCTTTCAGATAACAGAACGAGTGTCAAGCGATACTCCTGTGATGGCTGTAGCGTTCAAAGAAGAAAAAGTTTTGGGGCAGCTTTTCCTCACAACACATCACCACAGATCCCTTTTTCCACCTTATATATATACACATGCGCACGCGCACGGAGAAGGCATCTATCGTGAAGGGGCAGACAAAAGTACACTCTTCCCTCTCCTGCTCCATGCCGCCACCAAGCACCTGCAACACAAGGGGTGCCTCTACATAGAATTCTCTGACATCAGTAAGAAGATGTTTGGATACCGTCACTTCAGAAGTGAGGGATATTTCCCCGTGGCATGGCAAGAGATTTACAATTCACTACACAGCAAACTGCCCGAGGAAAGAATTTCCCCAAAAGCCTGGCAGCAAGTGGAGCAAGCCCTGGCCAGGGGCGCAGAATGCCATGAAGCTAAGGACGAAGAGGAAGTCGAGAAGTTTCAGGAACTATACAAGAAATATTACCGACTGAAACTACGCCGATATGTACCTCCTAAGGAGTACTTCCTAGAAATCAGCCAGGCTGAAAACGTCAAGTTATTTATAACGACCAACGGGAAGAAAATCATCGGCGGATGTACTTGCGTATTCACAGATGGGAATGCTTACCTCTGGCACCTTGCCACCCGGCGCAAGCGATACGCCTACTTGCACCCAGACACCCTTACAGTCTGGCACATCATACAATACGCTCACGCCCACGGCTATAAGCACATCCACTTCCTAGACATCGGACTGCCCTGGAAGAAGAATCCTTTGAGAGAGTTTTTCCTATCATTCGGAGGCAAACCTGAAGCCAAATTGCGCTGGTTCAGGCTCCGTTCCAAACTAGTCAACAAGATACTGAAGTGGATATACAAGACCCATTAAGCATCCCCTCTTATTGCCTTATTAAGCAATCCCAGCCCACGCTCGGTACAGATACCCCGGATGATAATCATAAAGTAATTGTCAAACAATTCCTGCATGGAGTGCTCCTTATAGAGCTGGCGATGCATGATTTCTTCCGTGGCAATGCGTCCCACCTCCATCATCAAGGCATAGTCTACATCTCCCCTGAAGAGTCCTTCGCTGACACCTGCCTCGAAGAAACGCTTACTCTCCTCGCGCTCTTTGTCATGGTTTTCCTTCAAAAACTCCACAACGCGAGGCATCTTGTGAATTTCCTCAAAGAAGACAGCCCCCACTTGCTCATTACGTTTCATCTGTTGCTTATAGACAAAACTAATGATATCTATCACATTGCGAGAGCCAGCCATGAGATATTGTTCCATAGCCTTGCATTCCTCCTCTCGCTGCGCCGCCATGCCTGCTAGCAGAAGTTCCTCCTTGTCGCCAAAGATTTCATACACGGTACGCTTGGACACATGAAGCCCCTGGGAGATTTCGTCCATCTTCACAGCCTTTATACCACGTTTATAAAACTCGCTCATCGCATAAGCAATGACTTTGCTGCGCAAATCCTTCCTGTATTGATTAATTTCTGCCATATCTATATGTCAATTCAGTATCTTTGTTGGTAATATTTTGTGCAAAGATACAAAAAAAAACAAAAAACCATTCTTTTTTAGTAAGTTTTTTAGTACCTTTGCAAAAACATTTAGCAATCGCGCCACTCTAGCACGAAACTGTAAGTAAACAAAACTTTAAACCAATATATTGTTATGGTAAAAATTACAAAAGAGGCGGCACTCAACTATCACGAGTCTGGCCGTCCTGGCAAAATCGAGGTTAAACCAACAAAACCTTATCACACACAAACCGACCTGAGCTTGGCATACTCTCCAGGCGTTGCTTTTCCATGCCTTGAGATTCAGCAAAACCCAGACGATGTATATAAATATACAGATAAGGGCAACCTGGTGGCAGTCATCAGCAACGGCACAGCCGTCCTGGGACTTGGCGACATAGGTGCCATGAGCGGCAAACCCGTCATGGAGGGCAAGGGATTGCTTTTCAAAATATATGGCGGCGTGGATGTGTTCGATATCGAGATAGACGAGCACGACCCAGAAAAGTTCTGTGAGACCGTAGAGAAGATTGCACCATCGTTCGGTGGTATCAACCTCGAAGATATCAAGGCACCTCAGTGTTTCTATATAGAGGAGCGTCTGAAGAAGACTCTCGACATTCCAGTGATGCACGACGACCAGCATGGCACAGCCATCATCTCTGCAGCTGGCCTGAAGAATGCGCTAGAAGTGGCCGGCAAGAATATTTCCGATGTCAAGATTGTGGTAAATGGCGCAGGTGCTGCAGCCATCAGCTGCACCAAGCTCTACGTAGCTCTCGGTGCCAAAGTCGAGAACATTGTAATGCTCGACTCCAAAGGCGTTATTACAAGCGACCGCGAGAATCTGACCGAACAGAAAAAACTGTTTGCTACCGACCGCCGTGACGTTCACACATTGGAGGAAGCCGTCAAGGGTGCCGACGTATTCGTAGGCTTGAGCAAGGGTAATGTGCTCTCACAAGACATGATTCGCTCCATGGCAGCAAGCCCTATCGTCTTTGCACTTGCCAACCCTGTACCAGAAATCAGCTACGAGGATGCCATCGCTAGCCGTCCAGACGTACTCATGTCGACAGGCCGCTCCGACTATCCTAATCAGATTAACAATGTAATTGGTTTCCCATACATCTTCCGTGGAGCACTGGATGTTCATGCACGCGCCATCAACGAGGAGATGAAAATGGCTGCCGTACATGCCATTGCCGACCTTGCCAAGCAACCTGTACCCGACGTAGTCAACGACATTTACCACGTCAACGACCTCACCTTCGGTCCTAAATACTTCATCCCAAAACCTGTAGACCCTCGCCTCATCACCGAGGTTTCAGCAGCGGTAGCCAAAGCGGCTATAGAGAGCGGCGTGGCTCGCACACCTATCACCGACTGGGAAAAATACAAGCAGGGGCTACGCCAGTTACTCGGCCAGGAGACCAAGCTTACCCGCAAGCTACACGATACTGCTCGTCTCCATCCACAGCGCGTGGTATTCGCCGAAGGTGGAAATCCTACCATGCTGAAGGCTGCCGTGCAAGCTAAGAGCGAAGGCATTTGCCAACCCATCCTCTTGGGCAACCCAGACCGCCTCAACCGCGTAGCTTCTCGACTAAAGCTCGACCTAAGCGACATCGAAATCGTAGACATGCGTGCCGACAACGAGCAAGGCCGACGTGCCAAGTTTGCCAAGCGACTGGCAGAGAAACGCGCCCGCGAGGGATACACCTTCGAGGAGGCCTACGACAAGATGTACGAGCGTAACTATTTCGGCATGTCTATGGTGGAGCAAGGTGATGCAGACGCATTCATCACTGGTCTCTATACGAAATATAGCAACACCATCAAAGTAGCCAAAGATGTTATCGGCATCCGCGAGGGACACAAGACTTTCGGAGCAATGCATATCCTCAATACCCAAAAGGGTGTCTACTATATTGCAGATACGCTGATAAACCGTCACCCTGACGAGGAAGTGCTCACCGATGTAGCCAAGCTAGCAGCAGGCACCGTGAAGTTCTTCAACGAAGAGCCCGTGATGGCCATGCTAAGCTACTCTAACTTTGGTACCGACACCATCGGATCGCCCGTGAAGGTAAAGAAAGCTGTAGAAGAAATGCAGAAGTTGTATCCAGAGCTAGCTATCGATGGCGAGATGCAGGTAAACTATGCGCTCAACAAGGAACTACGCGATGAGAAATATCCATTCTCCCGCCTCAAAGGCAAGGACGTAAACACCTTGATATTCCCTAACTTGAGCAGCGCCAACAGTTCATACAAGCTTCTCCAAGCCCTGAATCCAGAGGCAGAGATTATCGGTCCTATCCAAATGGGTCTCAACAAGCCAATCCATTTCACCGACTCTGAGAGCAGCGTACAAGACATCGTAAACGTTACAGCAGTCGCTGTTATCGACGCCTACGTAGAGAAAATCAAGAACCAAAAGTAATCTCAAATAGGATTGGACGTAGAGGACGTCTGCAAATTATCGAATAGGAGGTAAACACCTATCATAGATGTTTATCTCCTATTTTCGTGTTTAACGACCTATCACACCACCCCTACTCTTCTCTAGTAAAGTTCTTGAAAATAAACAATTTGCTCATTTTGACCACACACTTCACTGAGCACATCATAACACGCTGGGGGTCAGATAGTTTACCCTTGTGAGGTGTTACTTTCAGACCTCACTCAGACCTCACTCTGACTTCACTACACTGCACATTTCCCCTTATTCTCGAAATCGAGGAAATGATGTGTGAGGTCTAAGTGAAGTCTAAGTGAGGTCTAAAAACCAGACTTCACCACCGCAACACGCTTATAATCAACAGACTACAGCGTTTTGGTGAAGTGTGAGGTCTTTTTTCATACTCTGTTGCTAGTTACCCCAAAAGGCTCACCAGCAACAAGTGTATGGATTAATCCGCAACAACGTCCCGACACTTCTGGCACAACGTCCCCGACGTTGTGCTTGCTGCCTCGCCACAACATTTTTTTGCCCCTTCGAGGGCAAAAAAATGTCCTCGAAGGGACAACATTGTGCCAATACGAGGCACAAATCGTAACTGCCAACAAAGAGAGAGTTATATGGCACTTACGACTGCTATCTATGTCACTTAGCCCTCCTAAGTAACTTGGTTACGGGTGCAAACTATGTCACTTCTATCCGAGAGATCCGTGTGATCCGTGTGAGACTTCGTTGGTGACAGATGACAGATGTGACAGCATTTTCTATAACTATTAATTATTAATATTAAATTATAAATTAAAAATATTGTTTTCCTGCCTGCGCGCGAGGGGATTTT
>CAVKLF010000054.1:0-15523 GCA_963657075.1 bacterium
TGCCAATCCAGATGTAGCCGTCGGGCACTTGCAGGAGGCAGTTGATGCTGTTGCTTGGCAAACCGTCGTTAATAGTAAATTGTTGGCTGGCCTGCTCGATAGCTTGTGCGCTCATCATGCAGCAGAGGCTGAGGAGCAGTACAATGCTTTTATATATACTTTTTGTCATAAGAGGTAAGTTATGATGATTACTTTTTGGTTGTTTGTTGCCAATTGTGTTGCAAATATAATAAAAATATCTGAAGGTATGAACAAATGTGCCACTTTTTATTGCGGCATGTTGGGGGAATGTGGTATTTCTGTACATCTGCTATAAGTTTCGAATGTTTGTACCAACCCGTTTTGGGGTGAATATGTGTATCTTTGCACATGGAAAAAGGAAATCATAATAAGCAAATACATCTAACATTCTTAATGCGATAAAATTAGGAAAAAATGAAAACGAAGATAGGATTTTTGTTTGGAACGATGGCTTTGTCCGTTACGGTTCAAGCTAAGGTTTGGATAACGTCGCCGACAGTAGAGGGGCGTGTCCAGCCATTGGGATTGGATTTGGCTGCTCCACGGTTGGGGTGGCAGATAGGTACGGATAAAAAAAAGGTCGTGCAGCGTGCTTATCATGTTTTGGTCTGTTCTTCGCAAGAGAAGGCAGAAGGGCATGAGGGGGATGTCTGGGATAGCGGAAAGATGAAATCCTCCGAGTCTCAGTGGGTGGAAATGAATGGTTTCCATCCTGAACCCAATCGCGAATACTTTTGGACAGTCAAGGTGCAGACCAACAAGGGGGCATCTGAATGGTCGAAACCGCAGAAATGGTCAATGGGCATGATGGGCAGGCCTTGGAAAGGAGAGTGGATAGGAATCGATTCTCTGTTTGCTGGAGAGTCCAACCAAAAGCATGCTAGGGTGGCGGCACGCTATCTGAGAAAGCAGTTCCATGTAACGGGAGGTATTCGAAGAGCTACCCTTCATGTTTGTGGACTGGGACTTTACACGCTCCAACTGAATGCTAGAAAGGTGGGTAACTCCGAGTTGGCTCCTTTGGGAAGTGATTATGACAAGACGCTCATCTATGATACTTATGATGTGACGGAAGCTCTGTCTTCCGACAACGTGATGTTGCTGACCCTTCAGGCTGGCAATTACTTTGCGCCTCGCCAGCATTATCAAGAGAAGGTTCGCCGCACCTATGGCTTGCCTACGGCTCTGCTCAATCTGATAGTCGAATATAAGGACGGAAGAACAGATACGATAGCTACGGATGAATCTTGGAAACTGAATGTTGATGGACCAGTGAGATACGCCAACTTCTATGATGGGGAAATGTACGATGCCACCAAGTCGCTAGGCGATGTGTTCTGCCTCTCGTATGACACCCGTCGATGGATGGCTGCCCGGCGGATGCAGGCTCCCAAAGGAAGGTTGAAGGGAAACTTGAGCCTTCCTGTTACCATTTATCGGAAGGATGCACCAACGCGGATTTGGAAAACTGCCGATGGGCGCTATCTGATGGATTTTGGTACCAACGAGGCGGGACGCATTCGTTTGCGAATGCACCATCTAAATAGGCAGGACAGTGTTAGACTGAGATATGCCGAGTTGCTGGAGAAAGGAGGAAATGCACTCTATACCAAGAATCTCCGTGCTGCGGCCAATCTGGATGTCTATGTCAGTGATGGCAAGGACGAGACATGGACTACCGAGTTTACTTATCATGGCTTTCGTTATGTGGAGGTAAGTGGACTTCCCTGCTTGGACAGCACGGACATCACTCGTGAACTGCTAGCCGATGAGATGAGAGCTGATGACACACATTTTTATGTGGAGGAGAACGGAAAACCCTCCTTGTTGAATAGATTGGTGGATAATGCTCGGCGTGGGATTCGCAGTAACTACAAGGGGATGCCTATAGACTGTCCGCAGCGCGATGAACGTATGCCTTGGTTGGGCGACCGTACAACTGGGTGCTTGGGCGAGAGCTATCTGTTTGACAACCATGCGCTTTATGCCAAGTGGATGGGGGATATAGAAGACTCGCAACGGCAGGACGGAAACATCTCCGATGTGTCGCCAGCTTACTGGCGTTTATACACCAATAATGTAACTTGGCCTGCGGCCTATCCTTTCGGGTGTGACATGCTCTATCGACAATATGGTGACATTCGTCCGTTTGCCGATCACTATGCTTCCATCAAGAAGTTTCTGCATTACATGAAGGAACTTTTCTGCAAGGATGGACTCATTGTTTCCGACAAATATGGCGACTGGTGCATGCCGCCAGAGCGATTGGATATGATTTTTAGCAAAGACCCAACTCGAATAACCCAGGGCGAACTGATAAGCTCTTGTTATTATGCCTATCTTTGTAGGATGATGGCAACGTATGCCGCACAACTGAACTACACGGATGATGTAAAAACGTTTCGTGCTGAGGCAGAGGAGATGATAGCAGCCATCAATGGCAAGTATCTGAAGGATGGAAAGTATGACAACAACACCATTACCGCCAATTTGTTGCCTTTGGCGATGGGCTTGGTCCCAGATGAAAGCAAGGGGGCGGTGGAACAGAATCTCTTGGAGGTGTTAGCCCGTGCTGACAATCATGTCTCATGCGGTGTCATTGGAATACAGTGGCTGATGCGTTGCTTGTCTGACATGGGCAAGGGCGACATCGCCTATCAGATGGCAACCCAGACGTCTTATCCCAGTTGGGGCTACATGATAGAGAATGGTGCTACGACGATATGGGAACTTTGGAACGGCAATACAGCCAATCCGGCGATGAACAGCGGTAACCATGTCATGCTATTGGGCGACCTGCTGCCTTGGTGCTATGAGCGACTGGGTGGCATCCGCCCATTGGAGCCAGGTTTCAGAAAGATAGAAATCAAGCCTTGCTTCAGCTTGCCTATATTAAATAAGGTGGAGGTTTCCCATCCTTCACCTTACGGAGTCATCAAGAGTGCGTGGAGCAAAGATGGTAAGGGCCGGTTGGAATGGGAGGTCGTGATTCCTGCCAATACCTCTGCCGTGTTGGTTTTGCCAGACGGGAAGCAAAAGCACGTTCTTTCTGGGGTTTACAGATTCTCTCTTTCAGAATCGGAAATGGGTACAAACTTAAAATGAGATAAAACGATGAGAAAGAAAAACATTGTAGCTGGCATTTGGGCGCTCTTTTTCCCCTCCATGCTTTGCGCACAAGTCGCTCCACCCATCATGGGGTGGAGTTCTTGGAACACCTTTCATGTCAACATCTCCGACTCGCTCATCCGCACACAGGCCGATGCCATGGTGCGCTTGGGCTTGAAGGACTTAGGGTATAGTCATGTCAACATCGACGATGGATTTTTTGGTTGGCGCGACTCTACGGGGCTGATGCATCCGCATCCCAAGCGCTTCCCCAACGGCATGAAAGTGGTGGCAGACTACATCCACAGCCTCGGGCTGAAGGCCGGCATCTATTCCGATGCAGGAGCCAATACCTGTGGGTCCCGGTATGACAATGACGAAAATGGCTTCGGGGCGGGCTTGTATGGACATGAGTTGCAAGATGCCCGGCTTTATTTCCATGACTGGGGTTACGATTTTATCAAGATTGACTATTGCGGTGCAGGTACGTGGCTCGACCTAGATGAGAATACGCGATACAAGGCTGTGTGTGATGCTATTCATCAGGAGGCGGGGCATCCTGTTTCCATTAATATCTGTCGATGGGCATTCCCAGGCACCTGGGCAAAGGATTTGGCTACTTCCTGGCGCATTTGTTCGGATATTCGCCCCCGATGGTCTAGTATCAAGAAAATTATCGACAAGAATATGTATCTATCTGCCTTTGCCGGTGATGGACATTACAACGATATGGACATGCTGGAGGTGAGCCGTGGACTGTCAGCTACAGAAGAAGAGGTACATGTGGGTATGTGGTGCATGATGAGTTCACCGATGCTCATAGGCTGTGATCTCAACTCGCTGAAGCCCTCGTCGCTCGCCTTGCTCAAGAACAAGGACCTCCTCGCCATCAACCAAGACCCCTTGGGCTTGCAGGCTTATGCGGCTTTGCGTCAAGGCGAGGGGTATGTGATGGTGAAAGACTTGGAGAAGATGCACGGCAAGGTGAGGGCGGTGGCTTTCTATAATCCATCCGATTCTATCGTGTCCTTCTCTGTTCCTTTGGAGGAATTGGAGTTAGGTGGCAAGGCTAAGGCCATGGATGTTGTCAAGCATGAGGCAGTGAAGGTAAAACAGGTGAAAAATGCTGATGGCTCTCTTTCGCACATCATTCAAGCCGAGGTGCCCGCCCATGGCATCCAGGTGATGAGGGTAGAGGCAAAGGAGCGTTTGGAGGCTGCGCGTTATGAGGCGGAGTGGGCTTACCTTTCTGCTTACGATGACTTAGGCAAGCGAAAGTTGCCTGTCAAGTATGTGCCCACGGATGGGGCGAGTGGCGGCATCTGTGTGGCAAATGTCGGTGGCGATGACAATAACTATGCCTTATGGAAGAATGTGTGGAGCCATAAGGGCGGCACGTATCTCTTGAAGGTAAGGTATGTGGATGCGGCTCGCCTCAGGATGCTTGTCGATGTCAATGGAGTGCCGAGCGGCGAATTTTATACGGGTACGCAAGCTGCCGACAAGAAAAAAGTCGTATTCAAGGAAATTGCGTTTAGGGTCAAGTTGAACGCGGGATTTAATACAATTAAACTGTATAGCCCACTCACATTGATTCCCAGCCTAGACTGTATTCGGTTAGAAAGCCTATGAATTTCTAATTAGATATGGGGGAATCTATGTTCCACGATGTGGAAGATTGGTTTCATACTGCTAAATGTTAGCCGCAATAGCAAAAACGTGTGTAATAAAAGAGGTAGAAGCTCTCTCTCTTAAAGGGAATTGCTTCTACCTCTTACTGTGTACGCTTGTATGCGCATTTTTTTTACTTTGTCTCCTGTTCTTCCTGCATGTCGAGATACTGGTTGTCCTTGTCGTAGAATTCATACTGGAGGAACGCCAGTTTCTGGGATGGGATGACATTGAACCCAAAACCATATTTGAACTGCCATCTGCGCTTCATGGATATGAAGCCCTTGTTGATGAAGGCAGATACGTATGGGTTGACATACAAGGTGAATTTCTTGACGCCAATCTTGTTGACTAGTCTGTCTATCTTTCTTTCCAACTGGTCGGTGAAGAGGATGCTCGACTTGATTTTGCCCGTTCCGAAGCAGGTGGGGCAAGTCTCCTCCACGTTCACGTCCATGGCTGGGCGCACACGTTGGCGGGTAATTTGCATCAGACCGAACTTGCTCAAAGGCAGGATGTTGTGCTTGGCACGATCCTTCTGCATGTTCTTGCACATACGCTCATAGAGCATCTGACGGTCTTCTGCCAGGTTCATGTCGATAAAGTCCACCACGATGATGCCTCCCATATCACGGAGGCGCAATTGTCGTGCCAACTCATCGGCAGCACCGAGATTTACGTCGAGAGCATTCGCTTCCTGACCTTTCTCACGAGTGCGGTTGCCGCTGTTTACATCGACAACGTGCAAAGCCTCGGTATGCTCTATGATGAGATAGGCTCCGTGCTTGTAGTTGACAACTCGACCGAATGCAGCTTTGATCTGCTTGGTGATGTTGAAGTTGTCGAAGATGGGCACTTTACCCTTGTAGAGCTTG
Source organism: bacterium (assembly GCA_963657075.1). Taxonomy (GTDB): domain Bacteria; phylum Bacteroidota; class Bacteroidia; order Bacteroidales; family Bacteroidaceae; genus Prevotella. The sequence continues at coordinate 5,676 of CAVKLF010000054.1, forward strand.
ACTATGCCCGCCTTTTCAGGGGCTATTAGAGAAACATAGTCCTTCACCTCGTTCATGACACTCTCGTCATTGACGTAGATGTTCTCGTAAGAGGGGTTAAACAAGTCACGTAGAAGAGCGACGGATCTTCCAGTCTCCTCGAAGGCGAGTTGCGGGCGACTTTGAGTCTTCTGTACCTTGGTGATGGCATCCTCCCATCGCTTCACCAGGACTTTCAGCTCAGCATCGAGCTCAGCGACCTTCTTGCCCTCAGCCACAGTGCGTACAATAACACCGCAATTCTTCGGTTTGATACTGTGGATGAGCTGCTTGAGTCGGGAGCGTTCTTCACCGCTTTTGATTTTCGACGAGACAGAAACTTTTTCACCGAATGGGATGAGTACCAAGTATCGGCCGGCGAATGAAATCTCGCCTGTGAGTCGAGGTCCCTTGGTAGAGATGGGTTCCTTTACGATTTGTACCAGCACTTCGTCTCCAGTCTTTACTATGTTCTGGATGCTGCCTTCCTTTTCCAGTTCGGGCTGCTTACTGGCCTTAGAGAATGGGAAAAGTTTCTTTCTGTCGCTCTGTACTTGTTTGAGGTACTTCTGGTAGGAATTGAAATGACTTCCTAGGTCAAGATAATGAAGAAAGGCGTCGCGCTCATAACCTACATCCACAAAGCAAGCATTAAGTCCTGGCATCAGTTTCTTAACTTTGGCTATGTAGATGTTGCCCACCGAGAAGGAAGCCTCACGAGGCTCGTTCTGGTATTCCACCAGCTGTTTGTCCTCCATGAGGGCAATCGAGATGTCCTTCTGCTGGACGTCAATTACAACTTCGCTTGTCATAGTTCTTCAATAATCCTTTCTTTAAAAAAAAGTTTTTGTTAATTACTAAAAAGGGGCATGCCAACCATTTTGATATGACACGCCCCCTCAGTCTAGCGAACCGACTGAGAGCTAGTAGAAGCCTAAGGCTTACTTGCTCTTATGTCTGTTCTTGCGTAATCTCTTCTTACGCTTGTGAGTAGCCATCTTGTGGCCCTTCTTTTTCTTTCCGTTTGGCATGATTTTAAAATTTTAAAATATTGTTGTTATAAAATGTTTGTCTTACTTTCGTGATATGAGTTTCCGAACGTTAGGCGTTCATCATCTCCTCGATAAAGCTCTTCGATGGCTTGAAGCAAGGTATGTCGTGAGCAGGAATAGTGAGGGTGGTGTTCTTAGAGATGTTGCGAGCAGTCTTTTCTGCACGGTGCTTGATATTGAAGCTGCCGAAACCACGCAAGTATACGCTATCCTTCTTCTCTACGAGACACTTCTTTACCTCTTCCATGAAGGCTTCTACTACAGTGCCGACTTCTTTCTTGGGCATACCTGTTGAGATAGCCACTTCGTTGATGATATCTGCTTTTGTCATTTCTTTATTTTTACTTGATTCTATGTTTTGTTTTACTTGATTCTACGTTTATATCTCAAATCGGTGTGCAAAGATACAAGTTTTTTATGATATAACAAAATCCTTTGCACTTTTTTTGCAAAAATATTGCTCTAAGTATTTGCGTATAAGCTTTTTATTGTGTATTTTTGTACCAAAATAGAGAAATAATGCAAATTAAATCCTTTTTGATAACGCTCATGCTGATGGCTTTCAGCGTGTTATCTGCATCTGCCGGGCAGGTGTGGAAGGCAGATGATGTGCCTATTCCTTATCTCAAAGACTCTACCCAGTATGTTTCCGACCCAGACGGGTATCTCGACAGGGCACAGAGGGATACGGCCAACTATTACTTACAACGCCTCAAACTGGATTGTGGCGTACAGAATGTGCTCATTATCTGTGGACGTGTAGACAATCAAGATGCTTTTCGTATGGCACAGGATGTAGGCAATAGATATGGTATCGGATACAAGCGAAGCCGTAGGGGATTGGTTGTGGTTATTGCCGTAGAAGACCGAAAGTACTTCATCGCTCCTGGTAGTGGACTGGAGGGTGAGCTGACTGACGTAGATTGCGACGCCATCGCCCGCGCCTGCATCGTAAAATACATGAGAGAGAACCGCCCGGGAGAGGCGGTTGCCTCGGTGAGCCGGGCTATATATAATAAGGTGAAAAGTGGTAGCACCGGAATAGCAGACGTTGACGAGGGAACAGCGGATAGCGAAGAAGACATTGTGCTGATGATTATTGTGCTGATTATTTGTTTCGGCTTGCCCCTATATCTCTTGCTGAGATACATACTGGAACGGCTGGGATTGGTTAAGCCTAGGCCTAAGCAGAGCCAACATCGGCATCGTGGGCATGACGATGATACATGGATTCCTCCATTCTTTATGGGCGGAGGTGGAAGCGGCTATTCTGGTGGTGGCTTTTCTGGCGGCTCGTTTGGTGGAGGCACATTTAGTGGTGGAGGCGCTGGTGGAAGCTGGTAGATGATTGGGAATTAATAATTTATAATTGATAATTGATAAAAAAAGAGAAAAATGGAGAAGAAAAAGTCTAATAAAACTTTGTGGATAATCTTAGGTGTTGTTGTCATCTTGGTACTTTGGGTGTTTAGCGGCTATAATGGTATGGTGGAAAGGCAAGAGCAGGCCACTACCGCTCTTGCTGATGTGGAGACGCAATACCAGCGCCGTGCCGACATGATGCCACAGTTGGCGAAGATTGTGAAGGCGTACGCTAAGCATGAGAAGGAAACCTTTGCCGAGGTAACCAAGGCACGTGCCACGGCATCTCAGATTAAGTTGGATGCCAATAACTTGACCGAAGCTAAACTGAAGGAATATACTGCAGCCCAGGGCGAACTGGCTGCTGCATTCTCTAAGTTGATGGTCGTGGCCGAACGTTATCCTGAACTGAAGGCGAGCGAAAACTTCAGGGCACTGCAAGTGCAGGAGGAAGGCACAGAGAATCGCATCAGTGAGGCACGCCGTAAGTACAATGAAGCCGTACAGAACTATAATCAGTCGGTAAGGAAAATGCCTAATGCTCTGATAGCAGGCATCTTCCAATTTACTGTTATGCCGAAGTTTGAGGCGGCGTCAGGTGCCGAGAAAGCTCCCGACTTGGATATCTAGAAAATTAATAATCTATAATTAACAATGAATAATAGGAGGTCGATGTTGGCATTCTCGAAAAAACTTTGTATCTTTGCACAAAATTTGGGAAAAAGATAACAATATCGAAATTTCAATAAGGCATACAAACATGAAACAAACTAAGATTGTCACTTCCATCAGTGATCGCAGATGCGACCAAGACTTCATCCGCAAACTCTTCTTTGCAGGCATGAACGTGGTACGTATGAACACAGCTCATGCCACGGAGGAAGGTATCCGCACAATAGTAAAAAATGTGAGAGCAGTGTCGCCTCACATCGGAATCATGATAGACACCAAGGGACCAGAGGTGCGTACCACTGGAGTCAAAGAACCTATACATTATAATATAGGTGATATAGTAAAAATATTCGGTCGTCCGGAGGTGGAATCTTCTCACGACATCGTAAACCTGAGCTATCCAGACATTGCTGCCGATGTAAAGGTGGGCGATGACTTGCTCTTCGATGATGGAGAACTCGACATGAAGGTAATCGACAATCAAGGACCTATGCTTGTGGCAGAGGTGCAGAACGAAGGTGTGCTCGGGGCTCACAAGAGTGTTAACGTGCCGGGCGAGCATATCGATCTGCCGGCACTTACCGAGAAAGATCGCAAGAATATTCTGCTTGCCATCGAGCTTGACATCGACTTCATCGCTCACTCCTTCGTGCGTAGTGCTGCAGATGTGAAGGCTGTACAGGATATCCTTGATGAGCATCATAGCGATATCAAGATTATCTCCAAGATAGAAAATCAGGAGGGAGTAGACAATATCGACGAAATCATAGAGGCTTCATATGGTATTATGGTGGCTCGTGGCGATCTCGGCATCGAGGTGCCTATCGAGAAAATACCAGGCATTCAGCGTCGTATCATAGCCAAGTGTGTGAAGGCTAGTAAGCCAGTTATCGTGGCTACCCAGATGCTTCATACCATGATCAAGAATCCTCGCCCTACACGTGCCGAGGTAACGGATATCGCTAACGCAATATTCTATCGTACTGATGCTCTGATGCTTAGCGGTGAGACGGCTAGTGGTAAATACCCAGTAGAGGCTGTGCAGACCATGGCTCGTATCGCAGAGCAGGCAGAGAAGGATAAGTCTCCACTCAACGATATCGACCCTATGGAGGATGGCAGAATTACCCAGAAACTCTTCTTGGCTCATGCTGCCATCGATGCCACCAAGCAATTGGGCGTGAAGGGTATCATTACAGACGGCGAGACGGGGCAGACCGCCCGAGATTTGGCTGCATACCGTGGTCCTAACCCAGTATTGGCAATTTGCTATAAGGAGAAGTTGCAGCGCTGGCTCAACTTGAGCTATGGAGTTATCCCAATCTTCCAGAAAGACCAGATAGACACCAAGTCGATGTTTACTGCCGCCGTGCGTATGCTCCGCCAGAAGGGATACTTGCAGGAGGAAGATAATATCGCCTACCTGAGTGGTAGCTTTGGCGAGGGAGGAGGCACCACTTTCGTAGAAATCAACAAGGTGAAAAAGATATTCGACAACAGTTACAACTTTAACCTTCCTTCAAACGGAGTGGGACATAAATGAGTTAAAGACTAGCTGTTGACTTAAAAAATAATACGTTTGTATAATTATTGGTGCAAAAATTTGCAGTATTCAAAAAAATGCTGTAATTTTGCACCGATAATTTATAACGAAAATTGTTGATAATGAAAAAAATCATTTGTTCAGCTCTAGTCGCATTGACTATGGTCTTGGTGCTTGGCAGTTGCGGAAGTACCAAGAATGTGGCTTATTTCCAAAACGCGGATTCTATCAGTTACGCTGCTTCTAAGATGCTTTACGAGGCAAAGATTATGCCTAAGGACGAACTAACCATCACCGTGATTACCACAGACCCTAAGGCGGCCATGCCTTTCAACTTGTCTGTGTCTAGCACTTTGGGCACTAGCGGACAGTTGTCTTCTTCGCAAGGTTCTTTGCAGGGCTATTTGGTAGACAACGGTGGTAACATAGAATTCCCGATAGTAGGAACATTGCATGTAGGGGGCTTGACTAAGAATCAAGCTGAGGCTCTTATCAAGAGCAAGGTGAAACCTTTCTTGGCCGAGACCGAGAATCCTATCGTAACGGTACGCATGGCAAGCTATCGCGTGGTGGTGACAGGTGAAGTTACCAAACCTAGCGTTATTTCTGTGCCACAGGAGAAGATGAGTATCATCGAGGCTTTGGCACAGGCTGGCGACTTGACCATCTACGGTAAACGTGAGAACGTGATGCTGATTCGTGAGGACGCACAGGGCGAGAAAAGTGTGCATCGACTCAATCTCAACGATGCAAACATCATCAACTCTCCTTTTTATTATCTCCAGCAGAACGACATTATTTATGTAGAGCCCAACAAGGTGAAGGCACAGAACTCAGCCATCGGATCTTCCACCACTTTGTGGTTCTCTGCCGTGAGCATCTTGACTTCGGTCGCTTCATTGGTGGTGAACATCTTGAGAAATTGATGAAGGCGGAACGAAAGGACAGAACAAACTATTTAGAGAAATTATTGTAATTATAGAAATATATCTATGTGTGGCATTGTAGGATATTTAGGTAAGAGCGAAGCTTATCCAGCTCTCATCAAGGGACTGAAGCGCCTGGAGTATCGTGGGTACGACTCTGCGGGTGTGGCTCTTATCGCAAATGATGGTTCTTTGAATGTATACAAGGCGAAGGGCAAGGTGGCGGATCTTGAAGCGTTCTGCTCTGACAAGGATATTACAGGTAATGTCGGTGTCGCCCATACTCGATGGGCTACTCATGGAGAGCCTTCTGCAGTGAATGCTCACCCTCACTATTCCTCCAGTAAGAATCTTGCCATCATCCACAATGGTATCATTGAGAACTATGCCGACATCAAGAAAAATTTGATTAGCAAGGGCGTAGAGTTTAAGAGTGAGACGGACACAGAGGTGCTCGTACAGCTCATCGAATATATACAGGTAAAGAAAAACCTTGACTTGCTTACTGCCGTTCAGGTGGCTCTTAGACAGGTGATTGGTGCTTACGCTATCGCTCTTCTCGACAAGCGTAATCCTAACCAGATTATCGCTGCTCGCAAGCAGAGTCCGCTCGTTGTCGGCATCGGCAAAGATGGTGAATTCTATCTCGGTTCAGATGCCAGCCCTATCATAGAATACACCGACCAAGTAGTTTATTTGGAAGATGGCAACATCGCAGTGATGCGCTTAGGGGAGCCTTTGCAGGTGGTTAGTATCCAGAATGTAAAGCTCAATCCTGAGGTGCAGACGGTAGATATTGACCTCGGACAGATAGAGAAGGGTGGATTCCCACATTTCATGCTCAAGGAAATCTTCGAGCAACCGGAGTGTCTGCGCAATTGTATGCGTGGTCGTGTGGTAAGTCGTACGGTAGAAACTCGTGTGATGACCGACGATGATGCAGCCTCCGTAAAGACAGAGACGGAGATGGGTGTGGTGCTCAGCTCCATTACCGACCATCGTAAGCAACTCTTGAATGCCAAGCGCTTTATCATCGTGGCTTGCGGTACCTCTTGGCATGCTGGTCTTATCGGTAAGCAGATGATAGAGAACTATTGTCGCATCCCAGTGGAAGTCGAGTATGCTTCTGAGTTCCGTTATCGTAACCCTGTGGTCACAAAAGACGATGTCGTGATAGCTATCTCTCAGAGTGGCGAGACCGCCGATACTTTGGCAGCAATCAAACTTGCCAAGGAAAATGGTGCCTTTATCTATGGTATCTGTAACAGTATCGGATCTTCCATTGCACGAGAGACAGATACGGGTACCTACATACACGTAGGTCCAGAGATTGGTGTTGCCTCTACCAAGGCTTTCACCGGTCAGGTTACCGTTCTCATCCTCTTGGCTCTTGCCATCGGAGCAGAGAAGGGTACAATAAGTGCTGCGGACTATCAGAAGATTACAGAGCTGCTTTGGGATATTCCTAGCAAGATGAAGGAAGTCTTGAAGCTCAACAATAAGATTGCCGACTTGAGCCGCACATTTACTTATGCTCGTAACTTTATCTATTTGGGGCGTGGATTCCAGTATCCAGTGGCCCTCGAAGGTGCGTTGAAGTTGAAGGAAATTAGCTATATCCATGCGGAGGGTTATCCTGCTGCAGAGATGAAGCATGGTCCTATCGCTCTCATCGACAGCGATATGCCAGTGGTAGTAATTGCTACCCACAACTTCATGTACGAGAAGGTGTTGTCTAATATTCAAGAGATAAAAGCCCGTAAGGGACGTGTCATTGCTATTGTAAGCAAGGGCGATGAGACCATCTCCAAGATAGCCGATGAAGTGATAGAACTCCCTGAGACATTGGAGTGCCTGGAGCCCTTGTTGGCTACCATTCCTTTGCAGCTCTTGGCCTATCATGTCGCTGTATGTAAGGGAAAAGATGTTGACCAACCAAGAAACTTGGCGAAGTCAGTTACCGTAGAATGATATATTAAAGGGATTCGCCATTTCTTGACGTTTCCCTTTTTTTTAGAGCGCAACTTGAACACAGTATATTCATATTTAATAAATAAGGATCAAAGAGAGAAATGGAACCATTGAAGCATGAATGTGGCGTGGCGATGATTCGCCTTCTCAAGCCACTGGAGTATTACCAGCAGAAGTACGGTACTTGGATGTACGCACTCAACAAGCTCTATCTGATGATGGAGAAACAGCACAACCGTGGGCAGGAAGGTGCCGGTATGGCTTGTGTGAAACTTGGCGGTGAACCGGGACATGAGTATATGTTTCGTGAGCGTGCTGAGGGCAAAAACGCAGTGACCGAAATCTTCGGAAAGGCAAACGCAAACTTCAAGGACTTGACTCCCGAACAATTGGCTGATGCCAAGTTTGCCAAGGAATCGCTGCCATTTGCCGGCGAACTCTATATGGGGCACTTGCGATACAGTACTACTGGCAAGAGTGGTATCCAGTATGTACATCCCTTCTTGCGTCGTAACAATTGGAAGGCAAAGAATCTGTGTCTTTGTGGTAACTTCAATATGACCAATGTGGGTGAAATCTTCAATGAACTCACGGAGAAAGGGCAGAGCCCACGTATCTACAGCGATACTTATATCATGCTCGAACTGATGGGACACCGACTGGACCGTGAGGTGGAACGCAACTTTGTGGCTGCTAAGGCGATGGAGATGGAGAATCTCGACATTACCAACTATATCGAAGACCACGTGAAGATGAGCAATGTGCTCAAGACAACGATGCACGACTTTGATGGCGGTTATGTGGTTTGCGGTATCACGGGTTCTGGTGAGATGTTCTCGATGAGAGACCCTTGGGGTATCCGTCCAGCCTTTTATTATAAGAACGACGAAATCGTCGTGTTGGCGAGCGAGCGTCCTGTGCTTCAGACCACCTTTGATCTAGAGGCAGAGGATGTTAAGGAGTTGATGCCAGGTACAGCCTTGCTGGTGAAGAAGAATGGCGAATGTAGCATCGAGCGCATCCTCAAACAGAGAGGCGACTCGGCATGTTCATTCGAGCGTATCTACTTCAGTCGTGGTTCCGACAAAGATATCTACAAGGAGCGCAAGCAACTCGGCGAGCAGTTGACCCAGCCAATCCTCAAGGCCATCGACAATGATGTAGACCACACCGTGTTCAGCTATATCCCCAATACAGCTGAGGTGGCTTACTATGGTATGCTAAGTGGATTCAAGCAGTATCTCAATGATACCAAGATAGAGCGTATCGCCAACCTAGGACATATCCCTAGCAAGGAGGAGTTGCAGCAGATTCTCGGTGACTATGTACGATCGGAGAAAATTGCATGGAAAGACATCAAGCTCCGTACTTTCATCACTGAGGGAAACAGCCGTAACGACTTGGCGAGCCACGTGTACGACGTGACCTACGGAAGCATCGAGCCCAATGTGGACAACCTCGTGATTATCGACGACAGCATTGTGCGTGGTACCACACTGAAGGAGAGCATCCTGCGCATCCTTGACCGTCTGCATCCTAAGAAGATAGTCATCGTATCGAGTGCGCCTCAGATTCGTTATCCCGACTATTACGGTATCGATATGGCTCGCTTGGAGGAGTTCTGCGTGTTCCGCGCTGCTATCGAACTATTGAAGGAGCGTGACATGATCAGCCTGATAGAGGAGACCTACGAGGCTTGCAAGGTAGAGCTTGCCAAGCCCAAGGAAGAGCAGACCAACCCCGTGCGTGCCATCTACGAGCCTTTCACCATCGAGGAAATCAACGAGAAGATCGTGGAGATGCTTCGTCCCGATGGCATGACAACGCCTATCCAACTCGTGTTCCAGAGCCTTGAGGGATTGCATGAGGCCATACCTAATCATAAGGGCGACTGGTACTTCACAGGCCATTACCCCACACCGGGCGGTACCAAATTGTGCAACCAATCGTTCGTGAACTATGTGGAGAGCGTACACAATAGGAAAAAGTAAAGAGTGAAGAACGAAGAGTGAAGAGTGAAGAACGAAGAGTGAAGAACGAAGAGTGAAGAATTCAATAGCAAAGGCTAATGTCTTAACTCCATTAACCCCTTTAACTCCAAAACTCCTTTTACTCCTGAGATTGACTCCTCATAAAATCTCCTCAAACAACAAGAAAATAAAAGAATTATGTCAGATATGAAAAAAGTAACCTTAGTTTTGAGCGATGGAACTAAATTCCATGGCAAATCTTTCGGATATGACGCTCCTGTAGCGGGCGAGGTTGTGTTCAACACAGCCATGATGGGATATCCCGAGAGCTTGA
>CAVKLF010000055.1:0-15464 GCA_963657075.1 bacterium
ACCATCGCAGAATGGCTCGGCGAATGGAGAAGACGAGGCGAAAGGGAAATAAATGGAATGATAGATATGTTCATATATAGATAAAGGTGAAGGAATACCTTCACCTTTTTATGCACGTAACCGATTCTAAATCTCTGTCTATTCCACCATTCGACTGTACGTCTGTGTCTGTCCTTTGTCCAAATTATCAATCTTTATCATTACCATAGTGCGTGATGGAATGGTGGCAGGCAACTTTTTCATAAGTGCGGATATTATTTCATCGACATTATTGAATCCAACGTCTGCAACTTCTCCAAGTTTCTTGCCCCGGAAATAGATAGAACCTTTCATCATCTGCCGGAAAGAGAAACGCTCAAAAGAAGAGTTATCTTCTTCTGCATATTTTTTTGATTTGTCTTCTGTAAAGAAAATCTTCTCCAAGACTTTTTCATTCAACGCCCAAGCGGAGGAAAAGTCCACCTTGATATACGTTCTCGTTACCCGATGGCGGTCAGAATGGTTCATGGCAAATCCCACTTCATCTATAGAAGCATCACATTCATTTTGAGCTACAGTTGCCCACGTGTGCCGGAATGTATACACGCAATAAGTCTTGCCATGTTCTATTCCAAGGCTCTTCTCGCAAATCTGACGTATGCCACAATTTACATTTGCCCCAAAGCTATCGCTACTGCTCATCCGTTGATGGAAATTGAACAGATAGGGAGATGCCGTTTTGTCCAGATACTTGTCAACTATAGGATGAAGTATTCCAGGAACCTTCATTTCCATATACGCTTTATCTGCCCGGAACTTGCGAGTCTTGGCTCGCTCATAGCAGACGATGCCATTCTTATAGTCTTCTTTGCGAAGATTGAAAAGGTCAACAGTATTCATTCCTGCCAAGCAAAGTACCATCATCGCCACGTCATGCCCAAGTTCCGCCAACGGCGTTATACGGTCATTAAGAGGAATGGGGGCTGCAAAAAAGGCACGGCATTCCTCCATGGTGATTGCTCTTTTTTCAGGAGTGTCCGGCTTTGGAATCTTTACTTTCAACCACGGATTGGTGGTGATACGTATCACACCATTGTCATAGTCATTATAATCCAATAATGCTTGCTTGAATATTTGCCTGATGCAAATAGGGTACATTTCCTTGGCTCTTGCTGTCTTTCCAAGAGACTTTATCCATCCATTTATGAATTTGGACGTGAGTTGAGAGAACATGACATGGTTGGAGCCAGCATAGCGTTCAAGATGCTTGTAAGCAAGCTCGTAATTTCTTGCATTGCGTTCGTGACCATTGTTGTAGAGCATGTCATGATACTGTCGTGCATACTCAGAGAAGCACACATCAGCCGTACCGCTCTCAATATACGCTACCACATCATCCACGCTCCAGGAGCGAATGGATTGTTTGTTAAGCATTTCTATGAAATGCGTTATTTTTACAAGGCATGATTCAAGGACGAAAGAATCCTTAATTTCATGATTTTTTTTACCCACAGACTTTGTCTCTATTACTTTGTCCGTTTTGAGATACTTTGACTGTCTGTTGTGAGTCACACGAATGTAAACAGGCCAGAAACCATCTGCTCTCTGTTTAATTACCACTGTTTTGAATGTTGCCATATTTTTATTTGTTATTATTCAGTCATTTTTATATAAAGTTCTGCCACCTCCAAAAGTTGTAAAACATTGGTAAAACACACCCTCGGAATTTGCGAAACATTGGTAAAACAATCATCGTCATTTATAGCAAACAAGTGGTATTTCTGATAAAATAAAGATAAGTGGAAAGGACTCTGTCACAGGGGCTTTCCACTTATATTGCTGGTATTCACCTTCTTGCGGTTACTCCTCGACCGCAGCCTGCGCCGCCGCCAGTCTGGCTATCGGCACTCTAAAGGGTGAGCAAGAGGCGTAATTCATGCCCACCTTGGCACAGAATTTCACCGACGACGGTTCGCCGCCATGCTCGCCACAGATACCTGTGCGCAGGTTAGGACGGGTCTTGCGGCCATTTTCCACTGCCATCTTGATGAGCTGGCCCACGCCCTCCTGGTCGAGTACCTGGAATGGGTCTACCTTCAAGATCTTCTTCTCCATATAGGCTGGGAGGAAGCTGGCGATGTCGTCGCGAGAGTAACCGAAGGTCATCTGCGTAAGGTCGTTGGTACCGAATGAGAAGTACTGTGCCTCCTCGGCTATCTTGCCGGCAGTGAGGGCTGCACGAGGTATCTCTATCATCGTACCTATCTCAAACTCTACCTCTACACCTGTCTCTGCGAATACTTCCTTGGCAGTAGCCTGGATTACTCCCTTCTGCTGCTTCAGCTCTGCCACGGTACCGATGAGAGGCACCATGATTTCAGGGCATGGGTGATAGCCTTCCTGCTTCAACTTGCAAGCAGCGCCGAGGATGGCACGTGTCTGCATCGCCGTAATCTCTGGGAAGGTGATGCCCAGACGGCAACCGCGATGACCGAGCATAGGATTGTTCTCTGCCAGGGAGTTGACACGTTTCTGTATCTCTGCTACGCTAACGCCCATCTCCCTTGCCATGGTCTCCTGACCTGCCAAGTCGTGAGGTACAAACTCATGCAATGGTGGGTCGAGCAGGCGGATATTGACGTGGCAACCGTCCATTGCCTTCAAGATGCCATAGAAGTCTGCCATCTGATAAGGCAAGAGCTTGGCCAGAGCCTTCTCACGGCCCTCTACGGTCTCGGCAAGTATCATCTCGCGCATGGCCACGATCTTCTGGTCATCGAAGAACATGTGCTCGGTACGGGTCAATCCGATGCCCTTGGCACCAAACGCACGAGCCACCTCTGCATCGTGAGGCGTGTCGGCATTGGTACGCACCTCCATCTTGGTATACTTGTCGCAGAGGTCCATCAGCTCCTTGAAGTCGCCCGAAAGTTCGGCAGCCTTGGTCTCTATCTGTCCGGCGTAAACCTGTCCGGTGGTACCATTGAGAGAGATGAAATCGCCCTCCTTATATACTGTTCCGTCGATTTCCACAGTCTTGGTCTTGTAGTCTACATTGATGGCACCTGCGCCCGATACGCAGCACTTACCCATGCCACGAGCCACTACGGCAGCGTGGGATGTCATACCGCCACGAGCGGTGAGGATTCCCTCGGCGGCAGACATGCCTGCGAGGTCTTCTGGCGAGGTTTCGATACGTACCATCACCACCTTCTTACCGTCGGCATGCCACTCCTGCGCATCGTCGGCATGGAACACGATCTGTCCGCAAGCGGCACCTGGAGAAGCAGGAAGTCCCTGAGTGATGACCTTTGCCTTGGAGAGGGCGAGCTTGTCGAATACAGGATGCAAGAGTTCGTCGAGCTTCTGTGGCTCACAACGCAGGATGGCAGTCTTCTCGTCTATCATGCCCTCGTGCAGCAAGTCCATGGCTATCTTTACCATCGCAGTACCCGTACGCTTGCCGTTGCGGGTCTGGAGGAACCAGAGTTTGCCTTCCTGCACGGTAAACTCCATATCCTGCATATCGTGATAGTGGTGCTCCAACTTATCCTGCAGGGCATCCAGCTCCTTGTATAGCTCAGGCATCGCCTCCTCCATAGATGGATATTTGGCCACGCGATCTGCCTCGGAGATACCGGCACGCTCCGCCCATCGCTGCGAACCTATCTTGGTAATCTGCTGTGGGGTACGGATACCGGCTACCACGTCCTCGCCCTGTGCGTTGATGAGGTACTCGCCATTGAAGAGGTTCTCGCCATTTCCGGCGTCGCGAGAGAAGCAGACGCCTGTGGCTGATGTATCGCCCATGTTGCCGAACACCATCGCCATGACGGATACAGCTGTGCCCCACTCGTCTGGAATGCCCTCCATCTTACGATAGAGGATGGCACGCTCGTTCATCCATGAGCGGAAAACGGCGCAGATGGCACCCCAAAGTTGGTCGATAGGGTCGGTAGGGAAATCCTCGCCTGTCTGCTCCTTGATGGCAGCCTTGAAGAGGGCCACGAGTTTCTTGAGCGACTCTACGGAGAGGTCTTTGTCGAGCACTACGCCCTGTTCCTCCTTCACCTTCTCGATGATGGCCTCGAAGGGGTCGATGTCTTCCTTGTTGACTGGCTTCATGCCGAGCACCACGTCGCCGTACATCTGCACAAAGCGGCGATAGGAGTCGTATACGAAGTGAGGATTGTTGGTTTTCCTTACCAATCCCTCGGCCACCTCGTCGTTGAGTCCCAGGTTGAGGATGGTATCCATCATGCCTGGCATGGAGGCACGAGCACCGGAGCGTACGGATACGAGAAGAGGATTTTCCACGGATCCGAACTGGCTGTTCATCAGTGCCTCGGTGTGAGCTACGGCAGCCTTCACCTCGTCTCGGAGAAGTTCCTTGATTTTCTCTTCTCCCACTTTATAGTATTCATTGCATGTGTCGGTTGTGATGGTGAAGCCTGGGGGTACAGGTACACCGATTAGATTCATTTCTGCAAGGTTAGCGCCTTTACCGCCGAGAGCCTCACGCATCTGTGCGTTGCCCTCAGCCTTTCCATTTCCGAAAGTATAAACTCTTTTTTCGTTCATAACTGCTGTAGGTTTCTAATTTTAAGTTATCATTTAGTTAATATGATGCAAATATACAAAATTTATTCGACACCACCAAACTTTTATGCGCTTTTTTGCAAAGTCTAGTTTACATTTTCCATTGTTGTCGCACACACCGTGAGATTTTAACATTCCCCATGTTATCATGTTACCCTTTGACCATATTCGACGTATCGGATTTTACGTGGCGACGCAAAGAGGGAGGCATCGCGACGTAGCCAACAGCATGTCGGGACGCGGAAGGGAGCTACGTGGCGACAAATCCCGGCACTTGTCGGGACGTGGCAGGGAGAATATCGGGAAGAAAGAAAATTTTAAAGGTAAAAGGGTAAAAAGGTAAAAAGGTTACATGGTTACATGGTTACATGGTTAAATGTAACCTTTACAAACAAGGACAAAAGGTAAAAGGTAACATGGTAACTTCTATAAAAAATCATCATAAAGTTAAATAAATTTAGGTAATATACGCGCGTGTACATTATTATATAAGAAAATGAACAACTTATCATAAAAATATCAGACACAAAATCTATGGAAAAACTCAAAAAAGGTTACATTTAACCATGTAACCATGTAACCATGTAACTTTTTTGCTGATGTTACCATGTTACCATGTTACCTTTTTACCTTTTCCTAAAAAACGAGATATGGCACAAGGGGTGAAATAATTTGGTACAACTCTTGCATTTCTCTCAAAAATATAGTACCTTTGCACCGCAAAGAAATACAAGACATTATTATGGCAAGAAAACGTAAACCATTACCTCTATTGGAGAACATCACCATCGAGGCTGTAGCAGCCGAAGGCAAGTGCATCGCACGCGTAGACGACCAGGTCATCTTCGTGCCCTTCTGTGTGCCAGGCGATGTGGTGGACCTGCAAGTAGTAAAGAAAAAACATAAGTACTGCGAGGCGAAGGTAGTTCGCTTCGTCCAGAAGAGCAGCGTGCGACAGGAGCCTATGTGCGAGCACTTCGGCATCTGCGGTGGCTGCAAATGGCAAAACCTGCCCTACCCCGAGCAAATCAAGGCCAAGCAAAAGCAGGTGGAAGACCAGCTCACTCGCATCGGCAAAATCGAGCTGCCTGAGTTCCGACCCATCATGGGCAGCGTAAAGACGCAGGAGTACCGCAACAAGATAGAGTTCGGATGCAGCAACAAGCGTTGGTTTACTGCAGAAGAACTAGCCCAACTACCTCAGAAAGAAGAGGATACCGTATCTTCTCTGAAGGAGCGCCACGCACAGAATGCCATCGGATTCCATATCACGGGAGCCTTCGACAAGATCTACCCCATCAAGAAGTGCTGGCTGATGGACGACCTCTGCAATGAGATACGCAACTTTGTTTTCGACTACGCTGACTCCCACGACTATACCTTCTACGACCTCAGAGAGCAGCATGGACTCTTGAGGGATATGATGATACGCAACTCCAACACGGGCGAATGGATGCTCGTATTCCAATTCCACTACGATGAGGAGGGCGACGAGCAGAAGGCACTGGAACTGATGCAGCAGGTGGCCGACAGTTTTCCACAGATTACGAGCCTGATGTATGTGGACAACCAGAAGGGCAACGATACCTTCAACAACCTGGAACTGAGCCTCTTCAAGGGCAACGACCACATCTTCGAGCTGATGGAAGACTTGCGCTTCAAGGTGGGTCCCAAGAGTTTCTACCAGACCAATACCGAACAGGCATACCACCTCTACTGCGTGGCTCGCGAGTTTGCCAACCTTTCGGGCGAGGAGCTGGTATACGACCTCTACACCGGCACGGGCACCATCGCCAACTTCGTGGCTCACAAGGCCAAGAAGGTGATTGGCATCGAGTACGTGCCAGAGGCTATCGAGGACGCGAAGGTAAACTCCGAGGTGAACCATATCGAGAACACGCTCTTCTACGCCGGTGACATGAAGGACATCCTGACCAACGACTTTATCCGTCAGCATGGCCGTCCGGACGTCATCATCACCGACCCACCTCGTGCCGGCATGCATCCCGACGTCATCAAGGTAATCCTGAACGCTGCCCCTGGGCGCATCGTATACGTGAGTTGCAACCCAGCCACCCAGGCTCGCGACCTGCAGCTGATGGACGACTACTACAAGGTGGCTGCCGTGCAGCCCGTCGATATGTTCCCCCATACCCCACACGTAGAGAACGTGGTACTGCTGGAAAAGCGCAGCGATGCCGACATCAAGCAGAAACTAAAGGAACGCAAGGAAAGAGAGAAAGCCATAGCCGAGGCAAAGAAGGAAAAAGAAAAAGCCCTCGCCGAGGCAAAGGCCTCAGAGGCTACTCCTGCGGAAAACAACTAACAAACATAGAAAGATGAAGAAAGAAATCATCATGGCACTCATGGCTTTGGCAGCGACCTCAGCCGGTGCACAGAAAAAGCAATCCATCGAACTGCCTGCATGGCTAAGCAACGTAAAGTTGTCGGGCTACGGCATGGTACAGTATCAGGCCAGCTGGCAGAAGGACGCAGAGAGCAACTCCTTTAATGTACGAATGGCACGTATCTCACTGGAGGGGCGCATCGCCCAGGACTTCTACTGGAAAACACAAATCCAGTTTAACGGCAACACCTCTACCCTCGGCTCCAGTCCTCGCATGGTAGACCTCTTCGCCGAATGGCAAAAGTATGAGTACTTCAAGGTGAAGGCGGGTCAGTTTAAGACCCCCTTTACCTTCGAAAACCCGATGAACCCCATCGACCAGGGATTCATGGGATATGCCCAGAACGTGAGTAAACTGGCAGGATTCAGCGACCGTTCGGGCCAGCACTCCTCCAATGGCCGTGACATCGGTATCCAGTTGCAGGGCGACTTCCTGAAGAATGCCAATGGCCGTAACCTCCTGCACTACCAGGTAGGCGTATTCAATGGCCAGGGCATCAACGTGAAGGATGTGGACAACCAGAAGAATATCATCGGTGGCGTATGGGTGATGCCTATCGCTGGCATGCGCATCGGAGCCTTCGGATGGACGGGAAGCTACGCCAGGAAGGGAACATGGACCGACGAGCACGATGCCACATACACAGCAGACGTCCAAGAACACTCAGGCGTCCGCAAGCTCTCACAAAACCGCTATGCCTTCTCGTTCGAATACAAGAAGGAGGGCTGGACCGTACGATCTGAGTACATCCACTCCACGGGAAAGGCCTTCGCCAAGAGCCTCAACAACACCAACGACGCCACCTCCACCAACTGCAACCTGAACAAGAGCATCGGCGACAAGGCGCAAGGCGTATACGGCCTCGTCATCGCCCCTATCGCCAAGCTGCCCAAGGGCAACCAGATAGACGTGAAGGCACGCTACGACATGTACCAGCCCAATGGCCACATCGACATGATGAAGACGCAGTATGAGGCTGGTCTCAACTTCCATATCGGCAAGCGCTTCACCATCCTGGCCGAATATGCCCTCATCAACGACCGCTCGCTGGCCAAGCACAACTACTCGATGGCCGACGCAGAGGTATGCTTTAGATTCTAAGAAACAACAAAGGCTCGCTCCCATACCAGGAACGAGCCTTTATATTCAGACATCTTCTGCATTTGAATTCTTCACTCTTCACTCTTCGTTCTTCACTCTCAAAACGAATAGGAGAATCCGATAGACATGTATTCCTTAAACTGCCAGTAGCTCTTGCCATCCTTTCTCGTAGCCCCATCGTCGAAACGGGGATAGAGGAAGAGATTGGTAGAGATGTAGCGGTTGAACTGGAAACTAATCTGGTTTTCCCACTCCAGCTCGGCACGGCTATAGGTAGTATATCCGTAGAGACGAGTCTTCCACTTGATATTATCGGCTATCTGCCAAGTAAGGTCAAAAGTACTCTCCGAACCATAGTCGAGCAAGGTATGCTTGCCCTCGTCCAAGCCATAACGGGTGGCCAGAGCCTCACGCCCCACATACTTCCAGTTGAGCGCCAGCGGAGCCACATGGATGCTACCCTTCAACTTATGATTGAGCCAGTCTACGGAATAATCCATACCGACAGAGATGTTCAGATTGAATGGCGAGAAGAAGTCGGAGTAGATAAACCTGTCATTGCTCTTCAGACCATGGGTAAACTGGGTCTGCGCTATCATCTGGATGGTATAGTACCACTTCTTGGTGGCCTGCAAACCGAGCTTGCCGGTGTAGCGGATCAGGTCTTCCGACGTCTTGAGCGTATGCAGGGTATCGCCACGAGAAGTCTGGTAACCCAGGCGAAGTTCCAACTTATTGTCCCATTTTACCTTCTGCTTGTTATTGTAGTTAGCCTGCATGGTGACGCTACCTAGCATCGAGTAGTTGCTTTCACCACCCTTATACCAGTTGCCAGACACATAGTTTTGCAAAAACTGCAGATAGTAGTCGCCCTTCAGCGTCCAGAAGTTAGGCTTCACCACGAGGATATCCATCGGAGCGGCATCAGGCTCTATCGCCTTGGGCGCCACCTCCACGATGTCCGGACGGTTCGTCTTGGGTTTCGTCTCCGATACGATAGGAGCCCCTACATGCTCCAAGCGGCTCTGCGTGTTCTGCACCAGGTCGGGCCTGCGCAGATATACATCGAGCAGCGTACGGTCGAGCATCACGTCGAGCGAGTCTCCCACGCCCGTCTTATCGCCGTCGAGACGCAGGAAGCGATGGGCTGGCGACCGATAGAACGTAAGCGGAGTGAAGAGCTTGGCATATCGGGAATCGTCAGAGTCTATATGAATGGAATCGATGCGTGCGCGCACCAGGGCGAGGGAGTCGGCAAAGGCATCCACCACAGTAGGTTCCTGCACACTAGTCTTATTACGGGCACGCTGGGCATCAGCCGTAGAGAAACATAGGGCCGAAACCAAAACGAGTAGTCCAAATCTAATTTTCATACCTTATTTTATATATTTTGGGCACAAAGGTAATAAATAATTCCTAAATCTAGGGCTTTATTGGGAATATTTTTGCTCATTTCACAAAATTATAGTAACTTTGCACGCGAATATTATCATTTAAAATATACATATCGTGGCTGAAACAAAGTACATCTTCGTTACCGGTGGTGTGGTTTCCTCATTGGGTAAGGGCATCATATCATCATCCATCGGCAAGCTTCTGCAAGCCAGAGGCTACAACATTACCATCCAAAAGTTTGACCCATACATCAACATCGACCCGGGTACACTCAATCCTTACGAGCATGGAGAGTGCTATGTTACCGTGGATGGCATGGAGACAGACCTCGACCTCGGACACTACGAGCGATTCACGGGTATCCAGACTACCAAGGCCAACTCGCTCACTACGGGTCGCATCTATAAGGCAGTAATCGACAAGGAGCGCCGCGGCGACTACCTGGGCAAGACCATCCAGGTGGTGCCTCATATCACCGATGAAATCAAGCGCAACGTGAAGTTGCTCGGTCAGAAATATCATTACGACTTTGTGATTACCGAGATCGGCGGTACCATCGGCGACATCGAGAGCGCACCTTTCATGGAAGCTATCCGACAGCTCAAGTGGGAGCTGGGCAAGAATGCCATCAACGTACACCTTACCTACGTGCCTTACCTGAAGGCTGCGGGCGAATTGAAGACCAAGCCTACACAGCACTCCGTGAAGGAGCTGCAGAGCGTGGGCATTCAGCCAGACGTGCTCATCCTGCGTACAGAAAAGCACCTGGAAGAGGGTATCCTGAAGAAGGTGGCCAGCTTCTGTAACGTAGACAGAGACTGCGTGATACAGAGCGAAGACCTGCCTAGCATCTACGAGGTGCCGGTAAACATGCAGAGCCAAGGCCTCGACACCGCCATCCTGAGAAAGATGGGCGAACCTATCGGCGAAAAGCCTGCACTCGGCCCGTGGCGTGCATTCCTGGACCGCCGCAACAATGCCAAGGAGGTGGTAAACATCGGTCTCGTAGGCAAGTACGACTTGCAGGATGCCTACAAGAGTATCCGCGAGAGCCTCTCGCATGCAGGTACTTACAACGACTACAAAGTGAAGATTACCTTCATCAACTCTGAATACCTCACAGAAGAGAACGTGGCAGAGCAGCTCAAGGGGCAAGACGGTATCGTCATCTGTCCGGGCTTTGGCCAGCGAGGCATCGAGGGCAAGATTATCGCAGCCCACTATACCCGCACCCACGACATCCCTACCCTCGGTATCTGCCTGGGTATGCAGATGATCGTCATCGAGTTCGCCCGCAACGTGTTGGGATACAAAGATGCCAACTCCCGTGAGATGGACGAGAAGACTCCACACAACGTCATCGACATCATGGAGGAGCAGAAGAACATCTCCAACATGGGTGGCACGATGCGCCTCGGAGCCTACGAGTGCGTACTGAAGCAAGGCAGCCGTGTGTTCAACATCTACAAGAAAGAGCACATCCAGGAGCGCCATCGCCATCGCTATGAGTTCAACAACGAATACCAGCAGGAGTTTGAGAAGAACGGCATGATGTGCGTGGGCCGCAACCCAGAGAGCGACCTCGTGGAGATCGTGGAGATACCAGGCCTCAAGTGGTACATCGGCACACAGTATCACCCAGAATACCAGAGCACCGTACTAAAGCCACATCCGCTCTTCGTAGACTTCGTGAAGACAGCGATAGAAAACAAGAAATAACAAGATGAACAAGAACAACATTATCGGTTTCCTCCTGATTGCCGTAGTGCTCATCGGTTTTAGCTGGTACAACCAGCCTTCCGCCGAAGAGCAGAGAGCGGCATTCGTTCAGGACTCCATCGCCAAGGCTAAACATGCCGAGATGGAAAAGGCTAGCAAGGCTGCCGCAGAGAAGCGCCAAGCCGACGCAAAAGCTAAGATTGAGGCTGACTCAACCGCCCTCTTCTATTCGGCATTACAGGGTCAGGCTCAGAAGATCGTTCTCAAGAACGAGAAGGTAGAGCTTACTCTCAATACCAAGGGTGGTACGGTAGAGAAGGCGGTTATCAAGAATTATGTAGGTCATAACCTGAAGGTGAAAGACGGGTCGGCTGATACCAAAGACGTCACTCTCTTCGATGGCGACGACCAGAGCCTCAAGTTTATGCTGGAGGCTAAGGAAGCCAACATCATCACCAGCGACCTCTACTTTACTCCTTCGAATGTAACAGACAAGTCGGTCACCCTGACGGCAGAGGCTGCCCCTGGCAAGACGCTCACCATGACTTATACCCTCGGCGACGACTATATGCTCCACATGAGCTTCTCTGCACAGGGCATGGCGGGGATCTTCTCGCCCAACTGTAGCAAGATGGACGTAGACTGGAGCGACAAGGCTCGACAGCAGGAGCGTGGTTTCATGTTCGAGAACCGCTACACTACCCTTACCTACCACGAGGCTGACGGCGGTAGCGACCACCTGAACGAGGGAAGCGAGAAGATAGACGAGAAGGTGGAAGAAGCCATCGACTGGGTATCTTTCAAGAACCAGTTCTTCTCTGCCATCATCGTATCCAAGGATGCCTTCGACAAGGATTCTTATATGACTTCCATCCCTCAGGAGAAGGGTTCGGGCTACCTGAAACAGTTCCAGGCTAAGATGAAGACCAGCTTCGACCCTACGGGCAAGAAGGCTTCGGAGTTTGAGTTCTACTATGGTCCTAACGACTTCCAGATACTGAAGAATACCGAGAAGGAGAGCACCTTCGGCAAGGACTTGGACTTCCAGTCGCTGGTATACCTGGGATGGCCTGTCATCCGCTGGATCAACCGCTTCTTCACGCTCTATGTATTCGACTGGCTCAGCCAGGTCTTCCCTATGGGTATCGTGCTGATTCTCATCACCTTGCTCTTGAAGGCCATCACCTACCCTATGGTAAAGAAGAGCTACATGAGCAGTGCCAAGATGCGTGTATTGAAACCCAAGCTCGACGCTGCCACCGCTCAATACAACAAGCCTGAAGACCAGATGCAGAAGCAGCAGGCTATGATGGCTGAGTATGCCAAGTATGGCGTGAGTCCACTCTCTGGATGCATCCCTATGTTGATTCAGATGCCTGTATGGGTGGCGATGTTCAACTTCGTGCCTAACGCTATCCAGCTGCGTGGCGAAAACTTCCTCTGGATGAACGACTTGAGTACATACGACCCTATCTTCGAGTGGAACACCAACATCTGGTTGATCGGCGACCACTTGAGTTTGACCTGTATCCTCTTCTGTGTAGCCAACGTGCTCTACTCTTGGATGACGATGCGCCAGCAGAGAGACCAGATGGTGGGCCAGCAGGCTGAGCAGATGAAGATGATGCAGTGGATGATGTTCCTCATGCCAGTGATGTTCTTCTTCATGTTCAACGACTACTCATCGGGCTTGAACTTCTACTACTTCATCTCCCTGTTCTTCAGCGCCGCTATCATGTGGACGCTGCGCAAGACTACCAACGACGAGAAACTTCTCGCCATCCTGGAAAAGCGCTACCAGGAGAACAAGAGCAACCCTAAGAAGGCTGGCGGCCTCATGGCCCGTATGCAAGCCCTCCAGGAACTGCAGCAGAAGCAGCAGGAGGAAATGGCTCGCAAGAGAGCTGAGCTGGAGGAGAAGAAAAAGAACCTCGGAAAGTAATATATGCTACTCATAAGAAAGCGTGCAAGGAATGCTTGTTTTGAAACAAGTTCCTTGCACGCTTTTTTATGGAGCAACGGTAAACCGTATCACCTGTCTATCCACTCCTTCAGCTGCGCCGACTTCTCCTTGCTCACCACGATATCCACCTGTGGATAGCCCTTGAGACTGACGGAGAGTTTGTAGCCATACGAGAAATGGATGCGTTCGATGCTGTCGATGCCGATGATGTACTGGCGGCTGGCACGGAAGAACTTCGCAGGGTCGAGCTGCGCCTCTATATCGCCCATCGTATAGTTGAGAGCCACGCTGCGACCATTGTGGAGGTAGGCACGGGTAATGCCGTTCTCGGTGGCAATGTGACTGATGTCTTGTACGCTGAGCACGGTGTAACCATCGTTGTTCTGTACGAGGAAATGCTCGCGGTAGTCTTGTCGTTTCAAGCCCAAGGATGCCAAGAGGGTGGAGTAATCCTGTGGTGTAGCTTTGTCATGCGCCACCAGTTTCCTCGCCTTACCAAGAGCCTCGGAGAGTTCCTGCGGCACGATGGGCTTTTGCAGGTAGGCGATGCCGTTGCTGCGGAATGCCTCCAGGGCATACTCGTTGTAGGCGGTGGTGAAGATGACGGGCACCTGGGGCTGCACTTGCAGGAACGCCTCGAACACGTCGCCATCGTCCAGGCGAATGTCGGCGAAGATGATGTCGTATGCTTTGCTCTCGCTGCCCAAGACCTCCACCGTCTCCGCCACGCTTGTCACCGGACCATCCACCTCCAAAGTCTCGTCTATGCCCAGGAGCAACCGCCGCAGTCGCATGAAGCTGCGCTCCTCGTCTTCTATAATCAGTATTTTCATTGTCTTTCCCTTTCTTTATTTCTTGATAACCGGAATTCTTACCTCAAACATCTCATCTCCATCCTTTACTGTCGGCTTCAGCCCCAACAAATCATACCGTTCCCGAAGATTCTTGAGTCCTACCTTATGCGTTGTGGGCGACTTGCCCACCAAAGGATTTCTGTCGTTCATCACCACCACGGAGTCTCCGTCACGGAAAATGCGGATTAGCAGGGGCTGGCGGGCAGAATGGGCATTGTGCTTCACGGCATTCTCCACCAATATCTGGATAGACAGGGGGAGTATCAGGCCGTTGTCTTGCTCCAGCTGCTCATCGATGCGGATGTCATAATGATGGGGATGACGGATTTCGAGTAGGTCGCAATAGTCGTGGATGAAGCGGATTTCCTCTGCCACGGTCACGGTGTCCTTGTTGAGTTGGTTTACGATGTAACGGTAGATGGCGGAGAACTTGAGGGTAAACTCCTCCGCCAATTCGGGGTCGTCGCTAATCAGTTCGGTCAGCGTACTCAGACTATTGAAGACAAAGTGTGGGTCGAGTTGTAGTTTCAGGAGTTCTTTCTGCATCTCCACATTTCGCTTGCTCTGCCTCATCACGATGCTGCTGTAGTAGAGGCAGAGGTAGATGATGGTGAGCAGGGTGGCGATGGTGGTGAACACATAGAGTCGGTCCCAGAAAATCTCGTCGCCACCCTGGTAGATGGAGTTCACCACGCTCTCGAAGAGGATGGCGATAAGCACGTTGGAGACGAGCATCGCCCCACTGTGCAGGAAAAACTGGGTGAAGGAGTAATGCTTCCGAAGAAGCAACCTCCGTATCAAATGAGACACGGAGAGCGACACCAGCACATAAAAGGCACAGTAAAGGAGGTCGAACACGAAATCCTCCCAACTGTACTGGTACTCCTGCACCACATCATCGGAGGCGGTCAAATACCACAACAGATAGTTCATCAGGAATGCCGTCACGGAGATCATTCCCCAGTTCTTCAAGAAATGCTTGGTTTCACTCATAAAATCCCTCTCCACCATTTTTTACCTTTTTACTTTTTTACCTTTTTACCTTTAAAAGTATGATGCAGAGCGTGAGCAATTCCGCTGCCGGAATCGCCGTCCAGAGTCCGATGGTGCCAAGCAAACGGGGCAGCGTCACGAAGCCCAATACGGCGAAGACGATGCCACGCAACACGGTATAGACCATCGCCCGCTTCGCCTGGGTGATGCTCTGATAGTAGCCCACGAACGCCACGTTGAGGGCGAAAAACAGTGAGCAGGTGGCAAACCACGGCATTCCGTCTATCGCCAAGGCGTAGGAAGGTTCCGATGGTCGCAGGAAAGCTCCCACGATAAGATGGTCGCACACAATCAACAGGGCGAGAACGCCCACGCCACACATCACGGCAGCATAGAGCGACACCCTCAGCGCCCTACTCACGCGCGCCTCCTCGCCAGCACCATAATTATAGC
>CAVKLF010000056.1:0-14434 GCA_963657075.1 bacterium
ATTTTTATCTAGCTAAAGTATACTTATGCAATGTCTTTCTCACAGCTCCCTCGCCGGCGAAGAGTTCCTTCACCATGCCTTCTATCTGCTCGCCGAAGCCAGCCTCATAGAGGTTGAGCCCGAACACATCCTTGCGCGAATAGAGCTGTTTGAGGCAAGAGTAGTCCTGCTCAGCCTTGCCTACCTCCAAAGGAGCCACGATGGCCTGAAGCTCCGCGAGCAATGGGTCGGATGAAGGCTCGAAGGGCTTGAGGTTATCGTCCAAGGCCTTGAGGTAACGGGCATAACCTGCCAATACCAATGGGATGAGCACGAGGTTCGACTTGTCCAAGCCGCGGTCGATGTACTTCTTGATGGTCTCGCCGAAACGGATGGAGAGCTTCTGGCTCGTGTCGGTGGCGATACGCTGAGGAGCATCGGGCATGAAGGGGTTGGGCAGACGCTTGTTGATCACTGTGCCAATAAACTCGTAGGGGTTCAACACGCCTGGGTCGGTAACCACGGGCATAGCCTCGATGTAGCCTATCTTCTGGATAAAGGCACGGAGGTCTTCATCGGCCATCTCGGCAGAGATCAAGGTGTAGCCGAGCATGCAGCCATAGATGGACATCGCCGTGTGCAGTGGGTTCAGACAGGTGGTCACCTTCATGGTCTCCACCTCGTCCACGGTCTTGCGGGTGGTGTAGAGTGCACCGCCCAACTCCAATGGTGGGCGACCGTTGGTGTAGGTATCCTCGCAAACGAGATACTGTACTTCCTCGGAGTTGACGAAAGGAGCGGTATAGGTATGCTTCTCCGTGATGATGGTCTGGTTGTCCTCGAAACCATCCTCGGCAATCATGGCCTGCACCTTCTCGTGGGGACGGGGCGTGATCTTGTCGATCATAGACCAGGGATAGGTAATCTTGCTGCTGTCGTTGACATAGTCGAGGAAGCCAGCCTCCACGATGCCGTCGTTCACCCAGCGCTCAGCATAAGCCTTCACGCCTGCCTTTACATGGTCGCCATTGTGCGAGCAGTTGTCGGTGCTCTGGAGGGTGACGGGCAACTTGCCCACCTTGTATCTCTCATAGAGGAGAGCTGTGAGCTTACCCATGGCGAAGACGGCATCCAAGCCACGTGCCAAATCTGCATCATTATAGGAGTAACCCTTCTCTGTGATGGTGAAAGTGACCATCTGGAGCGAGGGAGCCTGGAAGATTTCCACCAGGCGAGCCCAGTCTTCGCCAAACTGCTTGTCGGCCTTGAGGCTCTCGGTGATGGAGGCGAGCACCTTCTTCTCGATGGTGCCGTTGCTCTGCAAGCTCACTAGGAGCGAAAGATTATTGTATGGGCGATAAGCCTTGTCGATGATCTCGTAGTCGAAACTCTCGGCCACGATTACACCGCGATCGTATTTACCTGTATTTAGAGCATCGTTAAGGATGGCTGCAGGGAAGGCGCGGAAGATGTTGCCGGCACCGAAGTGAACCCAAGTAGGTTCCTCATGGGTCTTCTTGGCTACGGCAGCAATGTCATACTTGGGAAGTTCGTAGCCTTTTGCCTCCCATTCAGCGGCATTAAAACCGTCAGAAAGAATGTCGTTCAGTTTCATAATAAATGTATTTTTTGATATTGTTTTATGTTATTATATGTCTTGATATTCACTGATCTTACCAGTGCTCTTCGCAGTCAACACAAAGGAGCACTATTCTCAAAAGGCACGGCAAAAATACAAATAAAATCTGAATAATGCTCTTATTTGCTACGATTATTTTTACTTTTTGAACGATAGACAAGTATGTTTGAACTATTTTCGAAAGTTTATGTTACATATGCAAAGGTGGAAAACAAAAGACAGTCCTACATATTTCCTCGAAACTACGTGTTACGATTCGTAAAACCATGACATAAGCGGTTTGAGTCTCCCCTATTCCCCATCCTCCAATGCCTTGATTTGTTTCTTGGGTGTCACGCCGAGCGATTTTAGGCTCTCTACCCTTCGCATCACATTGCCCGTGCCATCGTAGAGCTGCTTGCGCGCCTTGTCGTAGATGCCAGACAATTTTGTGACCAAATCCCCAATACCCGAGAAAGTATCCTCGAAGCCTGCCACCTTATCATATAGGTCGGCTGCAGTTTTTACTATCTTCTCCACGTTCTTGTTCTGTCGGTCGTACTGCCAGAGGTTGTAGGCGAGCTGGAGTGCCATGAGGAGATTGCTGGGCGAGATGATGATGATTTTCTTCTGATAGGCGTAACGGCTGAGGTCGGGCTGCTGCTTCATAGCGGCTATGTAGCTGGTCTCGTTGGGGATGAACATGAGCACGAAACCGATGGCATCGTCCACCAATGTGCTGTAATCCTTCTCGGCGAGTTCGTCGATGTGCTTGCGCACGCTCAGGGCATGGGCCTTCATCAGTCGCTCACGGTCGGCATCGTCCTCGGCGGCGAGGGCATCGGTATAGGCGGTGAGGGAAACCTTGGAGTCGATGACCACGCTCCTGCCCTCGGGGAATCGCACGATGACATCGGGACGGAAGTTCTTGCCGTTCTCGTCCTTCGTGTTCTCCTGGATGAAGAACTCCTCGTCCTTCCTGAGTCCGCTGTTCTCCAGGATGGTCTCCAATACCATCTCTCCCCAGTCGCCCTGCATCTTGCTGTCGCCCTTCAAGGCCTTGGTGAGGTTGGCGGCATCGGAGCCTATCTTCAGGGTTTGCTCCTTGAGGTTGGCGACGGTTTGCTGCTGTTCCTGCTGGAAGAGCTTCATGGTCGCCTCGAAGGTGTTCTGCAGCTCCTTCTTGCTCACCTCGCCCTGCGTCTTGCTCTCCTCCACTGCCCGTTTGAAGTCGGCAAACTGTTCCTTGATGGGTTTCAGAAGTTCCGCCATCTGCAAGCGGTTGTTTTCTTGTAGGGCAGATTGCTTGGCGGCGAGTTGCTCGGCGGCAGTTTTTTGCTGTTCGGCAGTCATTCGCTGCATCTCCTGCTTCAAGCCCTCAAGTTTCTGCGCCCACTGCTGGTCGCTCTCCTCACGTAGTTGGGCGGCATACTGTCGTTCGTTCGCCATCTGTGCCTTCAGGTTTTCGGCATTGGCCTCTAGCACCTGCGCCTTGGCGATGAGTTGCGTTTTTTCCTCCCCTGCGGCTTTCGCCGCCATCAGCTTGCCGATGACGAATCCCGCGGCAAGTCCTATAATCAGTCCGATTGCTATTTCCATACTTATTTCTTCTAGTTTTTCTTCTGTTATTTAAAATCTACGATGTCACGCTTTCTCTTCGCCGTATAATCAGAACAGTGAACTTGATAAACCGCCACCCTATCCAACATGGCAGCCGGATACTCAAAGGAATCGGAAGTCCTTCCGCCGTGCTGAACGAGCAAGTTCAGTATGCGAGTCTTGTCCCGATGGTCTTCGATGAATTCCACCTTTCCACTACCCATCACGCTTTGGTACTTCCAACCATATGCACAAGGATTGTCCTTGGTTCCCGGCACGAGTTGACGTCCGCAATCCATCTCGAAATAGACATCAGGCGATTTTCGGAGAATATCCATCTTTCTGCCTTCCCCCGCGCTGTGGAAATAGAGCACGACCTCATCGCCCACTCTCTCGTAGCCAAAGTTAAGGGCCACGACATATGGCTTCCCCTCATCCACCATTGCCAGATGCACCACATCGCAACGGTCGATGATCTCAAAGATTTCCTCCTTATCCAATACTTCCCTTTCTTTTCTTCTCATAATATAATATTGTTATCTATTATCATTTTACTGATGCCAAAAGAATCCACAATCCTCACACTCCACAGTCCTATCCGAATACATACAAACGTTGGGACTACCACATTCTGGACAAATTACGCTCATCATATTTCATTCAAATTGATCGTTGATAATATGTTTCGCAAAAATAATGTTTTCAGAACATAATTTTGACAGCGTTATCATTAATTTTTCTAATTTAATATTCCCTCCACACTCTTCTCTTCAACCACAACGCCAGGATAGGGTCGCTCATCTCCAAACATTTGGGAGCAGATATCGCAATCAAGTCTTTCTCTATCAAAGCTTTCTTCAAACGAGTGACATTGGCGGCCGTACCCAGTCGATAGGTGTTCAAGATGGCAGTTTGGGTGAATCCTGTATGTACACCATTCACGATGGCATGAAGGAAATTCATTTGGTAAGCCGACAAATCCTCCGTCTGCTGGATGAACAAGGGTTCACAGGCATCCAGCAATCGGTCGATGCCATATTGTAGGTCTGCATCCGATGCCGTAGACACATCTGCCGTCCTCAACCACACGAACCATGCCAATTGCTGCACATAGGAAGAATACCTGTCCGTAACCCGACAAATCTCATGAGCCAAGTCTTCAGGTATATGCTTGCCCGTTGTCTCGAAACGCTGACAGATATACTCCACCCAATCTTCCTCGCCAATCTTTTGCAAGTAGAAAAGGTCGCCAAAACGATAGAAGGGATAACTATGGTTTTGGAACATCTGCTCCATCATGTGTTTCTTGCTGCCATACAGGCAATAGGACACATGACTCTGCAACTGCCATACCCCTCTCAGTTTCTTTTGGAATGTCAAGGAGTCGGGAAAATCGCCTATCTGCTGGAACTCATCAATACATACCACAATACGGCATCCCTTGGCCTGGGCTATCGTTTCCGGGAGCCTCAGCACTTCCTCGGTCGTATTATTGCTTGCATTGTACTCCAAAGACAAGGAGAAGTCGTTCAAAGGATCTTGACCGAAACTTATCTTTGGCACGAAACGACTTAGAAATACCTTTGCGCTCTCCATCCATTCTTCCCATTTGGTAGATGTAGCCCTGACAACTGCGGTTGCAAAAGCATTGATGAAGTCATTCTCAGACCGACAACCGAAAGCATCGATGCGAGCTATCCTTATGTCCTCGCTCTCAACAAGCGAACACACCTTATCCACAAGCGATGTCTTTCCCATACGACGTGGTGAAATCAAAATCGTGTTCACACCGTATGTAAAGTTAGCCTTCAATCGTTCCGTTTCCTCCCTCCGGTCTGTAAAAGTATCTCCTTCCACTCTCACGCCGAACACAAAAGGAGCTTCCATCTGATTTGCCATAATCTTCCTTTCTATTGGTTTATGGCTGCAAAGTTAACAAAAAAATCCGTTTTAAACAAACTTGTTTAAAACAAAGTTGTTTAAAACGGAGATAAAATAGGGGGTGAAAGGGTGGATTCCCATTCGTTAATCTTTATTATATTTCCATTATAATAGTATTATAATAAAAGTTTTATAATTACCTTTGCGCTGATACATCAAAGAAGAAGAAAACGACATAAAACTATACTAAGAGATATGATCAAAAGACTTTTATCCTTCCTTGACGCATCGCCCGTGAACTTCTGGGCCGTCAAGAACATCGCTGAAGAACTGGAGAAGAATGGTTTCCGCCGCATCAACCCACAAGATCCATTGGGCAAGGTGGAGGTTGGAGACAAATTCTTCGTCACCAAGAACGACTCCTCCATTTATGCCTTCCACATCGGCAAGAGCACTATCGCCGACGGAGGCTTCCACATGATCTGCGCCCACTGCGACTCCCCTACCTTCCGCATCAAGCCCCATGCCGAGATGCTTTGCGAGGGAGGCATCGTGAAGCTGAACACTGAAGTGTATGGTGGTCCGATTATGTCGACCTGGTTCGACCGTCCGTTGACACTCGCCGGCAGGGTGATTGTGAAGGGCGAGGATGCCATGCACCCCCAGACGCTCCTCCTCCACGTACCGCGACCCTTGCTGCAGATCAGCAACCTCGCCATCCACTTCAACCGGCAGGTGAACGACGGCGTGAAGCTGAGCCGACAGAAGGACGTGCTGCCCATCCTCGGCATCATGACCAGTGAACTGGAGCGCGGCAACCTCCTCGTGAATGTCATCACCACCGAACTGGGCATCCAGCGGGAGGAGATCCTCGACTTCGACCTCTACCTCGCCGATGCCACACCAGCCTGCACATTCGGCGTACACGATGAGTTTATCTCCTCGGGAAGACTCGACGACCTCTCCATGTGCTGGGCAGGAGTGGAGGCTATGCTTGCCACATCCAAGGAAGCACCCGACACCACCAACGTACTCGCCCTCTTCGACAACGAGGAGACGGGGTCGCAGACCAAGCAGGGAGCGGGCAGCCCCTTCCTCTCCTATATGCTCAAGCGCATCGCCCTCTCTCAGAGCGGCACGGAGGAGGCTTACTACCAGGCGGTGGAGCGCGCCTTCATGGTCTCCGCCGACAATGCCCACGCCTGGCATCCCAACTATGGCGAGAAGTACGACCCCACGAACCATCCGATGCTGGGCGGCGGTCCCGTCATCAAGTTTAATGCCGCCCAGAAGTACGCCAGCGATGCAGCCTCGGCAGCCATCTTCGCCAACATTTGCGAGCAAGCCGGCGTCCCCTGCCAGCGTTTCGTCAACCACAGCGACGTGGCGGGCGGCAGCACGCTTGGCAACATCCTCGCCTCCTCCATCCCCTTGCAGGGAGTGGACATGGGCAACGCCATCCTCGCCATGCACAGTTGCCGCGAGACGGGAAGCGTCGTCGACCACGAGTATTGCGTGAAGGCTTTTACTGAATTCTACAAGTTATAAAACGAAAAAAGCAGAGGATTTTCCCCGAACGAGGAATCCCCTGCTTTCAACTTTATTATGAAAATTAAAAAATATCCTTTGGTGACGGCAGCAAGCACTTTCGATGCCGTCATTCTCTGCGACGGCGACTACCCCTCGCACACCATTCCCCTCTCCATCCTCCAGCACGCCGACTATCTGGTGTGTTGCGACGGAGCAGGAATGAACCACATCCTCCACGGTGGTACTCCCGATGCCATCGTGGGCGACGGCGACTCCCTGCCCGAGGACTTCAAGCGTCGCTACGCCGACATCCTGCACATCGTGAGCGAGCAAGAGGACAACGACCAGACCAAGGCAACCCGCTTCTGCATCGACCACGGTTGCCGTCGCATCGCCTATCTCGGCAGCACCGGCAAGCGAGAGGACCATGCCCTGAGCAACATCTCGCTCATCATGCGATACAAGCGCCAATTCCACCTCGACGTTACGATGGTGACCGACAACGGCTATTTCACTCCCGCCTATGGCATCCATACCTTTGAGAGTTTCCCCCGTCAGCAGATCAGCATCTTCAATTTCGGTTGCCAGCAGCTGGAGGGCGAGGGGTTCAAGTGGAGCCCCTATCCCTACGAGGAGCTATGGCAAGGCTCGCTCAACGAGGCCGTGGGCGACGAGGTGACCATTCATGCCGACGGCAGCTACCTCGTCTTCCGAACATTCGCACCCAAGTAAGCCTACATTATAATAATAGGTCACCTTTTGGGTGACCTATTATTTTTTAATCCTGCGTAGGATAGATAAGATTTTCATCCGTAATGACATTCAAAACTTCTATCAGGTATTTCTTAGACTCATACTTCGCCATAGGCAAGTCGTGGAGCAGATAGTTACCACAGTCTTTGGCAGCTTGGCCAGGTATCTCACCCTCGTAATCAGCGATAAAAGCAAAAGTGCGTTTCATAAGTTCCACGATGTCCTTGCTCTCGTAATCACCACGTATCAAGAGGTAATTACCAGTGAGACATCCCATAGGTCCCCAATAGACGATGCGGTCTTTCCATTCCTCGTCGTTGCGAAGATAGGTTGCAGCCAAGTGCTCAATAGTGTGTATGGCCCCATTGTGAAGGCACGGTTCTTGGTTGGGCACTTTCATTCTAATATCAAAGGTAGTTACTACTTCTCCGCCCACCTCGTCCTTACGGCTAACGTAGATGCCACGAAGCAACTTGTTATGATTAATGGTAAAACTTGGTATCTTGTTCATAATTTCTGATTTACAATTTCTCTAGGAAAGCCTTAGTTACGTTGAAAGAACCCTCTGCCATCTTTGCCCAAAAATCGAAGTACTGCTGTGCCTTGGTATCCTTCAGAGGCACATCGCTGATAATGCGGAAGGAAATGAATGGTGTTTTATATATATAGCAAGTCTGAGCGATACTGCAACTCTCCATATCTACAGCCTTCGCATGAGGGAAATGCTCCAGAATGCTGCGCATTTTCTCCTTACTGTCCACAAACCATTCCCCGCTAACTATCTGACCGGCATGCACCTTAGGGAGTTTGTTCTCTGGCAGTCCATTGATTGCGAGCGCCTTCTCTACATACTCTTGAGGAGTCTTAAAGATGGCAGGCATACCGAGTATCTGTCCAAACTCACATGCATCGCCACAATAGGCATCATGATAAACACATTCGGTAGCTACCACTACCTCGGTCACGTTCAGATTGATGTCGGCTCCACCTGCCACACCCGATGAGATTACGAGGTCTGGATGATAATTATCTATCATTTCCACAGCACCGATGGCGCTATTCACCTTGCCAATGCCACACTGCTGCATCACCACCTCATTGTTTCCAATCTTGCCGATGACAAAATCTTTACTGTTCTTACGTTCAGTTTGCGATTCTGCCAATAAAGTCTTGAGTTGCGTGAATTCTTTATCCATCGCAACAATAATTCCTATTTTCATATCGATTTCCAGTATTTCGTTTGCAAAAGTACAAAAAATATTGCAGAAAGATGCATGATTGGTTCCGTTTTTTCGTTCCCTAAGACAAGTTATCTGGCATCTTAACCATAAAAAAGAAAAAAAGTGAATTTTCTTTTTGTATTGTCTTCGATTTGCACTATCTTTGCAATTGATTAATCACGTAGAATAAGAGAGGATGCTAAAATCGTTTATATATAAGAGTAGGTTTGAGGAAATATACACCGGGAATTATACTCGGCTGTATTATTATGCCTTGCATATCGTAAACGACGAAGAATCCGCCAAAGACATTCTGAACGATGTGTTCACTACCCTATGGAACAATATCGAAACCCTCGACATCTCCAAAATCAATGCTTATCTGATGACCTCCGTACGCAATCGCTCGACAGACCATCTACGCCACCTCGTGCTAGCAAGTCAGTATACCGACGAGTATCTGCATACGGCAGAAGAGTTCTACGATGACTATTCCGACGAGCAAGACAAGCTGGTGGAAGAGATGTTCTCCCATCTCTCGCCGCCCACCGACGAGATATTGAGGATGTGCTACCTCAAGAGGATGAAGTATTCGGAGGTGGCCGAGCAACTCGCCATCAGCACCAGCACGGTGAAAAAGCACGTGATGAAGGCTTTAAAGATATTAAGAGAACTATATAAAGGTAAAAAGGAATACCCGATTTAAGCGATTGTCCGTATCTATATGCGGACAACAATAAAGGAATAAAGATGAACGAAGATTACGACATACAAGACTTTACACATGAGCAAGTGGCCGTGAGAGACCATCTGCTTCGTCAGACCCACCCAGCCCCCGATGTACAGGCTGAGTTTGAGGGCTTCATGCACCGTCAGGGCATGGGACGGAGTCGTCATTTCCTCAAGATAGGCATGGGTGTGGCAGCCGCTGTGGCTGCGTCGCTCTTGCTCCTTTTCGTGCTCCATACGGGTCAGAGCGGACTGAGCGTTCCCAATGGGGCAGTAGTGGCCTACGAGGCTCACGAAGAGGATGTTCAGCAAGGCGTGACCCTGCAGAAGGGAGACGAGGAACCGATGGCCGTGAAGGGCAACCATATTTATACGACGGCTTCGGCCGTGCCTACAGAGACTCTTGTACGCAACATTCTCACCACGCCGCAAAACGCCACGGCTGAGGTGACGCTTGCCGATGGCACCGAGGTAACGCTCAATGCCGGCAGTCGGCTGATTTATCCGCAGAGTTTCAAGGGGAAGACTCGCGAAGTGGAGTTGCAGGGCGAAGCTTATTTCAAGGTTTATCACAACGCCCGTCTTCCATTTATCGTTCATGCGGGCAGCATCAACACAAAGGTCTTGGGCACCGAGTTCAACGTGCGTGCCTATGAGCAGGAAGACACCCACGTAACCCTCTTGCAGGGCAGTGTACAGGTAAGTTCTTCATCGGCATCCAAGCTCATCCAGCCTGGTGAGGATGCAGCATTCAATGGTTCTTCACTATCTATTAATAAGGTGGAAACGGATATTTTCACAGCTTGGAAGGACGGCGAGTTCTATTTCGACAACGAGAGTCTCCTCGACATCGCCAAGGAGATTGGCAAGTGGTACAACGTGAGCGTTATCTTCCAGAGTCCGGAGAAAATACACACCCGCCTCTTCTTTGCCGCCC
The DNA here is from genome assembly GCA_963657075.1 of bacterium. GTDB lineage: Bacteria > Bacteroidota > Bacteroidia > Bacteroidales > Bacteroidaceae > Prevotella. The sequence goes on from CAVKLF010000056.1 coordinate 10,247, forward strand.
CCAGGAATGTTGCCATCGAAGAACTAGTGGAGGTGCTGAATGGGCTGAACAAGGCTCGCTTTGTATACCGTGACGGGCAGATTGTAATAGAATAACGAAAATTTTTCCTTCCAAGCGTACCCGATTCTTTCTTTCATCCGTATCTATAGGCAAAATTGTCAATCAACACTGCATAAGATTAATGCGTATGAAAAAGAGAGAAACAAAAAGAGTATGGATGACATTCTTGCTGACCCTTTGCTTCGCCGTCAGCGTTGCAGCTCAGGGACTGAGCAAGAAAATTGACATCAGCTTCAAAAACACGCCCCTGTCTGCCGCCCTCAAGGCGATAGGCAAGCAGAGCGGAGTGCGCGTAGAATTCGCCTATGAAGACGTGAAGGGATTCCGGGTGAGCGCCAACCTGAAGCAAGTGAACGCCGAACATGCCGTGAAGGCCGTGCTGGGCAACCGCCCATTGACCTACAAGATTGTAGGGGGCAAGTTTATCATCGTGGTGAAGGCCGACGGCAGTGCCATCAATGCCAGTAACGAGCAGAAAAACACCGAACTGGCGCAAGAAAGCGAACCTTCGCAAGTAGGGAGAGTGGTAAAAGGCAAGGTGTATGATGAAAAACACGACCCGCTGCCAGGCGTGAGCATCAAGTGCGGCAACGGCAAATTGGGCACCTATACCGATATGAACGGCGAGTTCTCCTTCACATTACCCGAGAACCACGGACAGTATCTCACCTTTTCTTATTTAGGCATGCAGCAGCAGCGCGTGAAACTCTCCAGCAAGACTGGCAAAAGCATGCAAATCGTGATGCACGACGATGCCCACAGTCTCGAAGACGTGGTAGTAACGGGTTATCAAGTGCTCGACAAGCGCAGTCTGACATCTGCCGTCACCTCCGTCAAGATGGAAGACTTGGCTCGTGCCGACATGAGCAGTCTCGACCAGATGCTAGAAGGCAAGGTGCCCGACCTGATGGTGACTAACAACTCAGCAGAGGTGGGCGTGGCCCCCAAGATTCGCATTCGCGGTACGAGTACGTTGATTGGTAACCGTGAACCGCTTTGGGTAGTAGACGGCATTGTAGTTTCCGACCCCGTATCCATCGCCCCCGAGGAGCTCAACGACCCCGACTATGTGAACCGCATCGGTAACGCTATCTCCGGCATCAATCCCCAGGACATTGAGCGTATCGACGTATTGAAGGATGCCGCTGCCACCGCCATTTATGGTACCAAGGCCGCCAACGGCGTGATCGTGGTAACGACCAAGCGCGGATTCGAAGGCAAGCCACAGGTGAGCTATTCCACCAACGTCACCTACAAGCGTCGCCCCAGATACTCCGACAGCTCGGTAGACGTGATGTCAAGCAAGGAGAGGATCCAGTTTTCACGCGAGCTGGCCAGCATGGGCTATATCTATGACACCGACCAGACGCTCGTAGGCTATGAGAAGGCCCTCGATGACCTCTATAACAAGAACATCGACTTCGACGGCTTCATCGACCAGGTGTCGGCCGCCGAAAGCGCCAACACCGACTGGTTCAAGTTGTTGATGCGCGACAGCTGGTCGCAGCAACACACGGCCAGCCTGAGCGGAGGCTCCAACAAGTCGAGGTATTACACCTCGCTGGGCTACAACCGCGACGATGACGTCATCAAGGTGAACCACAACGAGCGTCTCACTGCCTCCATGAACCTCGACAATACGTTCAGCAAGTGGCTCACGGCATCATTCAACATAAACGCCTACCACTACAAGAGAAACTACTACCAGGACGAGTTGGCCCCCCTGAACTATGCCTACGGCACGTCGAGAGCCATCAACCCCTTCAATGCCGACGGCTCCTATGCCTATTACCAGGTGAGGAAAGGGTCGGGAAAGAACGACTACAAATTGTACGACTACAACATCCTGAATGAGCTAGACAACAGCTACAAGAGCCAGGTGACCAACTCGTTCACGGCCACGGCCAACCTGAAGTTTACCTTCACCGACTGGCTGAATGCCAACGCAATATTCTCCACCACCCAGCAAAACACCACACAAGAGGGCTACTGGGGAGAGAAGACAGCCCATGTGGCCCTGCTGAGAGGGAGCAACTATGGCGAAAGCATCAAATACCCCAGTAACAGCACCCTGCCCCAGGGCGGCGAGCTGACGACGGGAAGCATCCGCAACCAGAGCTATACGGCCCGCCTGCAGCTGAACGCCAACAAATATTTTGGCGAAGACGAGAAGCACAACATCGACGCCACCTTCGGTCTCGAAATCAACTCGGCCAAGTATCACAGCTATTCCAGTGTGGCCAGGGGCTATTATCCCGACCGTGGGATGACCTTCGTCACCAACATCGACCCCTCTGTATATACGGCTTACGCCACCTGGCTCACGAACAACGTGCCCACCCTGACGGAAGACCTCTCCAACAAGTTCTCCACCTATCTGTCGGTCACCTACGCCTACAAGCGTCTGTGGCGCATCAACTTGAACGGTCGCATCGACGGTTCCAACAAGTTTGGCGACCGTTCCAACGACAAGTTCCTGCCCATTTGGTCTCTCTCGGGCAGCTACGACTTGAGCAGCCTCGTGAAGGCCAAGTGGATGGACTACGTGAACCTCAAGGCCTCGTATGGCTTCCAGGGCAACATGCTCGACTCCGAGTCGCCCGTGATGACCATCAAGAAAGGAGCCATGAGTAGTTATTACAACGAGTTTCTCTCCACCATCTATGGCCGTCCCAACCCCGACCTGAAGTGGGAGAAGACCAACTCCTTCAACATCGGCCTCGACATGAGCCTTTTCGAGCGCCGAGTGGCCCTGGAATTTAACGCCTACTACAAGAAGACCAAGGACGCGTTCATGACCAAGGAGATATCCAGCGTGAACGGCACGTCATCCTACGTCATCAACGGCGGCGACGTGACCAACAAGGGATACAGCTTCGACATCACCTACAACGCCATCCGCAACCGCGACTTCCGCTGGACGCTGTCCACCTCCATCTCCAAGGTGATCAACTCCATCGACTCCCACCCCGACACGCAGACCTATAACCTGGAGGACTTCCTCAACGGCACGGCCCTAGTGCAGGGACAGTCGGTCAACACCTTCTACAGCTATCGCTTCTTGGGTCTGAGCCCCGTGGACGGCGGCCCCCTCTTCGACGATTACTTCGATAACCAGGCAGCCCTCCGCGGCCTAAGCAAGTATGACACCTACACCACCATCCTGGAAGCCTCCGGCAAGCGCGACGCCGACATACAGGGCAGCCTGACCAACACGTTGCGCTACAAAAACTGGCACGCCTCCATCAGCCTGGGCTACAGCCTGGGAGCCAAGACCCGCCTCTTCGCCATGTATGGCAGCGCAGCCTCCGACGGAGTATACGGTTCCAAAATCTATTCGGAGAAAAACTACAGCCGCGACTACATGAACCGCTGGAAGAACCCCGGCGACGAAAAGACGACCAACATCCCCGCCATCATCCCCGAGGGGACGAGCGCCTACAACAAGTACAACAGCTTTTGGACTAGCCTGAGCTCGTATAGCGACATCGTGTCGCCCATTGCCGAGAGTTACTGGGACATGTACGACTACTCCAACATCCGCGTGGTGAGCGCCGACTACCTGAAGTTGCAGAACATGAGTGTCACCTACGAGTTGCCGGCCCACGGGCTGAGCGTATTGGGTCTGCAGCGCCTGGCCGTGACAGCCTCCGCCTACAACCTCTTCACCATCTGCGACCCCGCGCTGAAGGGCCAGACCCCGACACAGGGTGGCTTTACGACCATAGAGCTGAGTGACCGCCCAACCTTCTCCCTGGGCCTGAACGTAATTTTCTAAACAAAGACACAGAGTATGAAAAAGATCATAAATTATATAGGATGCCTCCTGGCCACGGGAGTGCTCTCGGCCTGTTCAGGCGACTTCCTGAAAGAATATTCGCAGAGTCTGGGGCGCGTGCAGACGGCCGATGACCTGAACGAGCTACTGATGGGCGACTGCACCCTGCCCCTCGGCACTTTTACGACGAGCGGCGAAATCAGCAACCCCAACTACATGATGGTGCATTTCCTCGGCGACGAGCTGGAGGAGAACAAGCCCGAGTATGAGCCATACAACCAAAGCTTCCACGAGGACATCTTCCCCTACTATACGTGGCAACAAAACGTATACATCGACTACGAGGGGAA
>CAVKLF010000056.1:14444-15347 GCA_963657075.1 bacterium
GAGGGGAAGAACACGCTGGCCAATGCGGAGAACACCTACTGGAGTCTCGGATATGAGAAAATCAATAACTGCAACATGGTGATAGATGCTGCCGAAAACCTGAGCGTCGCTTCCGATGAAGACATCGCCAAGGCAAAGCGGGTCAAAGGAGAGGCTCATTTCTTCCGGGCCTCCTACTACCTGATGCTCTGCAATCTCTACGGCAAGCCCTATGCGCCGTCGACCGCAGCGACAGAACCAGCCGTCCCGCTGAAAACTTCCCCCGACGTGGAGGACAAGGAATATGCGAGGGCGTCGGTGGCCGAAATCTATGCCCAGATCGTGAGCGATCTCGGCCAGGCAGAGGCCTTGCTGGCCGACGCTTCCGAGTCGAGCATCTACCATGCCAGTCTGGAGGCCGTCTACATTCTCAGGAGCCGCGTGGCCCTCTACATGCAGGATTGGCAGACGGCGGCGGATTACGCCCAGAAGGCGATAGCGCGCAATGGCTATCTGCAGAACCTGGCCAGCTTGCCTTCCTCCGACTATCCCCTAAGCAAGAGTAATGGCGAGGTGGTATTCTCCAATGGTTCCAGCTGCTTGGGCAACGTGTGCATCTATCGGCCCAATTCCACCTCCAGCTACTGGAGCTATGCAGCATCCTGGATCATCTCCGACCATCTGCTGGGTCTCTTCGACAAGAGCGACTACCGCCTCACTTCATACATTTCCCTGACCGATGACGTGATCAGTCGCCAACCAGTCTATCACAAGATAGACAATGCCTACGCCGACAGGGGAAAGTACAAGGAGGTGAGCGACGTCTTCGCCATCCGCACAGCCGAGGCTTACCTCAACCTAGCCGAGGCCGACGCTGAGCTGGGGCAGAACGCAAAGGCTTGCCAGGTACTCGACGAGTTGAGG
>CAVKLF010000057.1:0-14635 GCA_963657075.1 bacterium
CCGCTCTCACGGTAGCCCGAGCTAACCTCGCCGGTCTTGGGATCGTGCCACTCCAGTGGGAACACGGGGAAACCGAGGCGGTCGCCGTCACGTTTCGACAACTTACCCTTGCCCTCTGGCTTGAGGAGCAAAGGAAGGTGGGCGAAGCGAGGCATCGTATCTTCCCATCCGAAAGCCTTATAAAGAAGTACGTGCAGGGGCGCACTAGGCAACCACTCCTCGCCACGGATCACATGGGAGATTTCCATCAGATGGTCGTCCACGATGTTGGCGAGGTGATAGGTAGGCAACTCGTCGGCACTCTTGTAGAGCACCTTATCGTCGAGAATATCGCTCATCACCTTCACGTCACCACGAATCAAGTCGTTGACGTGGATTTCCTCGCCCGGCTCAATCTTGAAGCGCACGGTGTACTGTTTGCCGTCGGCGATGAGCTTATCCACCTCCTCCTTAGAGAGAGTCAATGAGTTGCGCATCTGCATGCGGGTATGGGCATCATACTGGAAGTTCTGAATCTCACCGCGCTTAGCCTCCAGTTCCTCGGGGGTGTCAAAGGCGATGTAAGCCTTACCATTGTCGAGCAGCTGCTGCACATATTTCTTATAGATGTCGCGACGCTCGCTCTGGCGGTAAGGGCCATGCTCGCCACCGAAGCTCACACCCTCGTCAAACTTGATGCCGAGCCACTTGAAGGATTCCAATATGTATTCCTCTGCACCGGGCACGAAACGATGGGAATCGGTATCCTCGATACGGAACACAAGCTCACCACCATGCTGGCGAGCGAACAAATAATTATAGAGAGCGGTGCGCACACCGCCGATGTGCAAAGCACCGGTTGGACTGGGGGCGAAACGCACCCTAACTTTTCTGTCTGCCATGTCTTTTTGTAGCTATTTTCTAAATTTTCTGCAAAAATACATTTTTTTTTGCGATTATAATCGTTTTTTTTCGTATTTTCGCAAAGTGAAAGGGAAATAATGGGAGAAAAGGCTACATTTTGCTCAATCCAACTAGAAGTGGGCATGAAAACAAGCCTTGGCCTATCATCAAATAAAAGAATAAGACTATGAGCATATTCAAGAATCCAAAGGAAAACTATTGGCGTAATCTTGTTACCAAGACGATACTTATCTTGATGACCGTGGCTATCATCGTTTGGTTCTTGCCCCGTAATGAGGGCAGGCAATACCGCTATGACATAGGCAAGCCGTGGATGTATGGCTCTGTTATTGCCAAATTCGATTTTCCTATCTACAAGACCGACGAGGCTATCAAGCACGAACAAGACTCGCTGATGAAGCAGTTCCAACCTTACTACTCGGTGAACACGAACATCGAGGGCGAACAAATCAAGCGATTCCTGCATGATTTCAGTCAAGGCATCCCCGGGTTGCCCAGCGAGTACGTAGGGCTCATCGCCCAACAACTCCACAAGATATACCAAATAGGCATTGTCAGCACGCCTGAATACAACCGTATCTACAAGGACTCCACCAGCATGATACGCATCATCAGCGGCAAGACGGTAAAGAGTGTGCCCATCGGCAATTTCTACTCTACCATAGCCGCATACGAGCGCATCTTCTTTGAGGAGAAACTCTCTGAACAACGACAGATACTGTCTCGTTGTAATATCAACGACTATGTGGAACCTAACCTCGTTTATGACAAGGAACGCTCAGAGACCGAGAAAAGCGACCTCATGAGCAGCATTCCGCTGGCCAGCGGAATGGTGATGAGCGGACAGAAGATTATCGACCGAGGCGAGGTCATCTCCGATTATACCTACCGAGTACTCAGTTCCTTCGACAAGGAGACCAAGCGACGTACCTCTACCGACGACGAGATCACCACCACCATCATCGGACAGGCCCTCTTCGTACTCATCCTTGTGATGATGTTTACCTCCTACCTCACGCTCTTCCGCAAAGACTATTTCGACAAGCCTCGAAGCATCACCATGCTCTATGCGATGATTACGCTCTTCCCTATCTTCGTGTCGCTGATGATGAAACACAACTTTTTCTCGGTTTACATCATTCCATTTGCGATGTCGGCGATTTTCGTCAGGGTGTTCCTGGACTCCCGCACGGCTTTTATTACCCATGTTACGATGGTGCTCATCTGTGCGGCAGCAGTAAAATACCAGTACGAGTTTATCATCGTCCAACTGGCTTCTGGTCTGGTGGCCATCTATTCCCTACGTGAACTTTCCAAGCGTTCGCAGATTTTCATTACCGCGCTGCTCGTTACCTTGGCTAGTTGCATGGTGTATACAGCCCTACAGTTGATGCAAGACAACCAGGTCTTCAATATCGACCGCAACATGTATACCTATTTAATAATTAATGGCATCTTCCTGCTCCTCTCTTATCCGATGATGTACATCATAGAGAAGATGTTCGGGTTCACCTCTAATGTTACGCTCTTCGAGTTGTCGAACACCAACAAGGGTTTGCTTCGCAATCTGAGCGAGATAGCTCCAGGCACCTTCCAGCATAGCATCACCGTGGGCAACCTTGCCTCGGAGATAGCCAACCGCATCGATGCCAATAGCCTCTTGGTACGTACGGGAGCCCTCTATCACGACATCGGCAAGATGATCAACCCGGTATTCTTCACCGAAAACCAGGTGGGGGTAAACCCTCACAACCAACTCTCCGAACTGGAGAGTGCCCAAATCATCATCAGCCACGTAACCGAAGGTTTGAAGATGGCAGAAAAGGCGGGTTTGCCAGGTATCATCAAGGATTTCATCACAACCCACCATGGCAGAGGCATCACCAAGTATTTCTATGTGAAATACTGCAATGCACATCCCGATGAAGTCGTAGACAAGTCGCTCTTCCAATATCCGGGACAGAACCCATTTACCCGCGAACAAGCCATCCTGATGATGGCAGACACCGTAGAGGCAGCCTCTCGCTCTCTGAAGGAATACACCGAGGAGAGCATCACTGCACTGGTAAACAAACTCATCGACGGACAAGTAGCGGAGGGTTTCTTTAAGGAGTGCCCGATTACCTTCCGCGATATCGCCCTTGCCAAGGTGGTGCTCATCGACAGGTTGAAGTCTATCTACCATACGAGAATCTCTTACCCTCACCTCAGTTCGAAGACCAAAACGAGCAAAGTGGGAAAGAAACAGAATTTATAAAGAAAAAGATTAGAAAAGTCACTGATTAGGCATCTGATTCTGCCCGATTCGCTGCACATTTTTCAAAATATGTGCAGCAAATCGGGCTTTTTGCGTTAATATATTTTAAATAAAGAAGTGAAAGAATGGAGAAATAGAACATTCTAGTTACCTTTGCGGACGTTTTTAGTAAAAAAATATCAAAATGAAGAAACAATTATTAGTTTGTGCAGCCATTGCGATGGCTTCAGCAAACCCTACGTTGGCAGGTGGCTTGCTTACCAACACAAATCAGAATGTAGCATTCAACAGAATGATGAGCCGTGAGGCTTCTATTGGTATTGACGGTGTTTATTACAATCCTGCCGGTGTTGTATTCATGGGTGACGGACACCATCTGTCTCTTAACTGGCAGTTGGCTTATCAAACTCGTACCATCGAGAATGATTATCAGTTGTTTACCAACAACGTAAACAATCCTACTACGCCCCGCACGACAAAGGGCAAGGCTTTTGCCCCGGTAATCCCTTCCATCCAGTATGCCTACAATAAGGGCAAGTGGTCGTTCCAGGGCAATTTCGCCCTCACTGGCGGCGGCGGCAAGTGTACCTTCGACAATGGCTTGGGCTCATTCGAGAAAATCGTTTCGGAGACGGCCATTGGGGCTTGTCAACTGGCCAACGGCATCGATCAAGTGGCAGCTGCTTACGGGGTGCCTGCTGTATTCTCATCGGACGAGAGATTCGGAAAGCAGGGAAAATACAGTTACGAAAGCTATATGCACGGTCGTCAGTACTATTATGGTCTGTCTGTGGGCGCAGCCTATCAGATCAACGACCATTTCAGTGCCTTCGCCGGTGTACGCGGCGTCTATGCCTCCTGCAACTACTATGGATATGTAGAGAACATCAAGGTAGGAGCCATGCCTCTCTATCAGGTGCTGGACCCTACCAAGGAAAGTGCCGCCAATATTGAACTGAGCTGCGACCAAAGCGGTCTGGGTTTTACTCCTATCCTCGGCGTTGACTTCAAGACGGGACGCTGGAACTTCTCTGCCAAATACGAGTTTAAGACACGCATGCGATTGAAGAATAAGTCGGTAAACCAGATTCCAAGCATCGGAAATCTCGCTGACAACTTACGCAAGGCATACATTGCAGGCGGCGTTCCTGAACAGGCGGCAGACAACATCCTCAACAACCAGATTGTGCAGAGCGCCATGCTTCAGCTGAAGACGGAGTTCGACAAGAAGATTGACGAGGCTTTGGGCGAATACGAAGATGGCAAGAAGATTGCCGCCGACATCCCAGCCTATCTCACCCTCGGTGCTGGCTACAGTCCTGTGGATGCTGTGCGCATCAACGTAGGATTCCACTGGTTTGACGACAAGAACGCCACCTCTTACAACAACCGCAACGAGAAGCTGAAGCGAGGCACCTTGGAGTACAATGCCGGCGTAGAGGTGGATGTATGCAAGAAGATTACCCTCAGCACGGGTTGGCAGAGTACCAACTATGGACTGAGCGACGAGTACATGGACGACAAGTCTTTTGTAACAAGTTCCAACTCAGCAGCCATCGGTGGAGTCTATCACATCAGCAAGAAGATGGATTTGAACGTGGCTTACTTCCACACTTTCTACCAGCACAAGAAGACATCAGAGGAAGTGAACACAGGCACCGTCTACTACAACTCAGACTACACCCGCAACAACAATGTGTTTGCTGTAGGTCTCGACATTAATTTTTAAGTGAAGAGGGAAGAGGGAAGAGTGAAGAGAGTGAAGAACGAAGAGGGAAGAGTGAAGAATTCTATAGCCTTACAGGATAACAAGGCACATGAATTCTTCACTCTTCCCTCTTCGTTCTTCCCTCTCTTCACTCTTCCCTCTTCACTCTTCACTTACATCGGGTCTACATCGTAGTAGATTTGCAAGGCACCGTATCTTGGATCCTTAGCCATTTGTTGCTGGGCAAACTTCAGATACTCCCTCACTTTCTTTTGGTCGATACCATTTTCCAACTTGATGACTATCTTTCTGATATTCATCGTCTTTACCCTTGCCACGGCAGGCTTGTCGGGGCCAAGAATGCGCTGACCAAACCAACCACGCAATGTGCGCCCAAGTTCCTCGCTTGCCCGTTGGCAAACCTTGTCGTGCTTATGCTTGATAAAGACATTGATAAGATGGAAGAAAGGTGGGTAATGAAACATTCTTCTCTCCTCCAAGATACCCTTATAGAGACCCTCGTAATCATGATTTACCACCTGTCCTATGATGGGTAAGTCAGGATTCTTGGTCTGTAATATCACCAAGCCACGCTTGCCCTTTCTTCCGGCTCTGCCGCTTACCTGCGACATCATCATGAAGGCATGTTCGTAGGCTCGGAAGTCGGGATAATTGAGCATCGAGTCGGCATTCAGAATGCCCACGACTCTTACTTTATCAAAATCCAAGCCCTTGCTTATCATTTGTGTACCTATCAAGAGATTGGTCTTACCCGAGGAAAAATCAGCTATCAAACGTTCATAAGCATTGCGTGTACGAGTGGTATCGAGGTCCATTCGGGCGATGCGAGCCTCAGGGAATATCTCAGCCACCTGGTCTTCTATCCTTTCCGTACCGATACCTCTGCCTTGCAGTTCTGTACTCCCGCAGTTGGGGCACTCGGTAGGCACAGGATAAGTATATCCACAATAGTGACAGGTCAGCAGGTTGATGCTCTTGTGCAGCGTAAGCGACACGTCGCAGTTCTTACATTTCGGTACCCATCCACACACCTTGCACTCTATCATCGGCGCAAATCCCCTTCTGTTTTGGAAGAGGATGGCCTGTTCGCCGTTCTTCAACGCCTCCCTCACTGCCGCCAACAACTGGGGAGAATAAGCCCCAGTCATCATCTTGCGATGGCGCAGGTCTTTCACATCCACCACCTGTATCTCTGGCAACTGGATGCCTTGGTAGCGAGTCTTCATCTCCACGAGTCCATACTTGCCTTGTTGGGCATTGTAGTAGCTCTCCATGGAAGGCGTGGCCGTACCCAAGAGGACTTTTGCACCGGGGTACATCTTGGCCAGCACGATGGCTGCGCTGCGGGCATGATACCGGGGTGCAGGGTCTTGCTGCTTGAAAGATGTTTCATGTTCCTCGTCGACGATGACCAGTCCGAGATTTTGGAAGGGCAGGAACACGGCACTTCTCGCCCCCAGTATCACATCGTACGGATGCCCGGAGAGTTGCTTTTGCCAGATTTCTACCCGTTCTGCATCGCTGTACTTGGAGTGATAGATGCCCAGGCGGTCGCCGAACACCTTGTGCAGACGTTCCATGATTTGTACGGTGAGGGCTATCTCGGGCAAGAGGTATAGCACCTGTTTATGTTCCTCGATGGCTTTCATGATGAGGTGCATGTAGACCTCGGTCTTGCCACTGGATGTTACCCCATGCAGCAGCACCACATCTTTCTTCATCATCTGTAGCAATATCTGGTTGTAGGCATCTTGCTGAGCCATAGACAGAGGCTTGATCATCTCGAAGTGGGCTTCGCCCGATGTATTGAGTCTGCCCACCTCCTGCTCGTAAGTGAAGAGGATGCCACGGTCTATCAAAGCCTTGACCACTGCTGCCGTGCAATGGCTCTCGTTCATGAGTTCCTCCTTGGTTACCTTCTTGATTTCCTCGCGAGGCGTGCCTCCCTCCAGGCTATCCCAATGCGACAATGCGAGGAAGGTGGAGAGTGCCTTCGCCTGTTTCAAGGCTCGCTGCACCAGGTTCAAGGCTACATGCAGGGCCTGCTCGTTGCGATAGTTGTTGGCTAGCTCCACATAGAGTTCCATCTTGGGCTTAAACTTCTCCGTCGACTTCATTCCTGCGGGCATGGCAGCATTATATACATCGCCCAGAGGCGCCATGTAATATTCACCTATCCATTGCCAAAGACGATATTGCTCGGGAAGTAGGGATGGTTGTTTATCGAGCACTGACTCGATAGGTTTGCAGTTGAACTCAGGCTTGCGGTCATGCACGCCCACTGTCATGGCGATGTATTTCTTGCTCTTGCCCAGAGGCACCAAGACTCGCTTACCAGATACAACCAGCCCTTCCATCCCGTCAGGGACAGAATACGTAAAAGTTCCTTCCAGCGGAAGCGGCAATATCACGTCTACATACTTCATATCGTATGCAAAGATAGCAATAAAAAAGCAGATACCCATCATCGGATACCTGCTTTTATATATTTTAAATATGTAATGGCTGATTAGAACCAGTAGCCCAAAGCGATCTGCCAAGAGTTGTTGCGGCTCTTGCCGTTCTTCACAATGGCAGACGATGCGTCAGACCAAGTCATGTCTGCGGTCTTGCCGCAAGCGATGTTGTAGTTGGCTGAAACCTGAAGATGGTTAAGCAGGGTAACACCAGCACCTACATTCACGCTGAAGTTTGACTTCTTCAGGGAGTAACTGCTAGACTCATTCCACTTGAAGTTCTTGTCACCCACATTGATACCCCACTGTGGACCGGCAAAGAGGAATACGTTTGCCAAACTGCTCAAGCCGAATCCGTATCTTACATTCACGGGGATATTCACTGACTTCTGCTTCATGGTCGTAGAATATTCAGTACCATCACCCTCTACAGATACCTTTGCCTCCTTTTGGTCGTACAGAGCTGCGGCATCAAAGCTTAAGCCTACGACAGGGATTGTAAGCTTCACCATCGGACCAACGAAGAAGCCTGCTCTGTTTGAGGCATCAAATACTTCATTGTTCAATGACATGTTGGTTACGTCCAAACCGCCCTTCAAACCAAATTTGACTTGGGCATGTGCACTGGTAGCAAACAGGAATGCTGCCACCATCAATACAAGCGATAAAATCTTTTTCATTTTTCTATTGTCATTATGATTTCAAAATCGGATGAATACATTTTTTTGATTGTAGTACTAGTGGCGCTCACGACGCACTGTCACACGTGCCGAACCACTGGAAGAGGCTGAGTTCTTCGGACGGCGGTTCTTTACGCTGGAAGTTTTAGTACTGGAAGAGACTGTAGCTTCACCACTTCGGCGGTTTTTCTTCTTTACACTTCCCTTCACGTTTTTCTCTGCCTGTGCGATGCTGTCCAAGGAGTCTTTCTTGGCTTGGTCTCCCCAGATGTTTTTTTCGAAAGCCGCCAGTTCTGCCTCTATCTTTTTTTGTTCCTTCTGCATGGCTGAGTCGGTAGGACAATATTGCGCCAGGGTCTGTCCCAACATATTGTTGGTCTTATAGATCTTGCCTTGGTACTGGTTTCTCACGAAATAATCGTCCACGCTCATCACCGCCGCATTGTTCAGATTACTGGTCATCATCTGCTGCTTGGCGAGATAAGGAGCCAGGTCATCATATTTTACCCAGAAGAGAGGGTATTTCGTGCCGCCATCGCCGAAGTCGTCGTCTCTGGTCATGATAGGACAGAGCGCCAACACCTTGGTATGGAAGGTGGCAGAACGCTGGTCGAAATAGGAGGATTCCTTGATGTAGTACGACTTTACCTCGCGAGAAGGAATATCGCTGTTGTCCAACTTGATTCTTCCATTTTCCGTTTTCTCATAGAAGATATGGTAGTTGTCGAGAAACTGCTTCGGATTTACTTTATCGGCAGCCGCAAAACTCTCATTGCCATCCATGCGATATTGATAGACGGTTACCTTACCCGTCATCATCAATCGGAAGATTTGGGTAAACAGATTCATCTGGCTACCCAGTGGCTCTACAGGATAATAAAGTCCGGCATTGGCATCGCTATTCAGGTCCAGCTCGCGATAGATATCTCTTCTCCACACCACGTCGTCATCCATCGGAGCGGCGGTAGGAAAAGAAATCTGTGCACGAGTCGTCATGTTGTCGGCATTCGACTGTTTTGCCTTCTGCTGAGCCTGCTGCCTACGTGCCTCCGGTTGAGCCTGCAAGCCCAATGCCATGGCCAAAAGCATAAATATGAATAGTACCTTTCTCATTGTTGTCTTTATGAATATCTATATGAATAGAACGCTTCGTTCTTCACTCATCGTTCTTCACTCTTCACTCTTCCCTCTTCACTTACTTCACGATGACCTCCATGGCACCGGGCAAGTTGCGTGTTATGCCATCAGGGCCTACTGCTCTGATATGGGTAATGTAGAAACGGCGGTTTCTATACAACTTGCGGAACTCTTCCTTCTGTCGGTCGCTGAAGTTAGCACCAGCCGAAGCCAGAGGGATGGCATTTCCCATGTTGTCGAAGAAGACGGTCTCGAAGCCCAACACCTTGAATGGAATGTCGAGGAGTCCGTCATCGATGGCTGCGTGGATGCCTGGAGCTCCCATCAAGTTGGCTTTCGACAAGCCGCCCCCCTTGAATCTATCTGTACCCATGGCGATATAAGCCGTTGGGTCGGGCAGTTTTCTTACGTGGAAGGTAAACGGAGGTATACTTCTCACCTGTCCCTTGTCACGAGCAGTTACATGGATGGTCACATCCTTGTCCACGGCAGAAGGCGTAGCGATGAAATGTCCGTTGCCTTTCGACACAAACGAACCGCCTGTCATAGAGGCAGAGATGGCATTGGCGGGCACTCCCGGCACACTGATGCTGATAGGGTTGGCATAGCCTGCATAGAGCACGTTCATCATATCTGCCGCCACCGTTGCCGTATTGGGAACGGGCAAGACGGTATATTTCTGGGTGAAATTGCGGCGCATCATCTCTCCATTCTTACCCTTCATGAGGATGTAACCGCCAAACTGATGTTCGCCCACACTTCCTGCCGTAAAACTATACCTGCCGTCCTCTGCCTGCAGGCGAGATCCGTTTACATAGATTTCAGGACGCTGGGTACTGTCGATGGCTGCCATCACCACATGCGAGTTGAAGCGTTCGCCTGCATAGAGGGTGGTCTTTTCGGGAATCACAAAGGCGTCCAATTCGCTCACGTTCAGCTCTACGAGCTTTACCTCTTCTTTCTTATCCGCCTTTTTAGTCCCGACATCCTGTAAGCTCCGCTTGATTTTCTCCATCACAGACTTTCCCTTGACACCGAGTTCCTCATCCGATGGAGTATTCAGTGCCAACATGGCCATCAAGACGACGTACATCAAGTTGATCATCTTTTGGCGCGGCGAGACTGGTCTTTTCTTGATAGCCATGGTTTATTCTTTTATTGCCACTTGCATGTTGACGGTCATCGCCTCTATCATGCGTGCGTATATCTTGTTGAGTTGTTCTATCTGTTGAGCCAGCTTCTGGGTCTGCTCATTGATTCGGTCGATGGTACCTATCTGCTGACTCGCACTCTTGAGCTGCATCTCGTATACTCTACTGATACCTGTCAGTGTACGGTTCAGGTTTTCCATCTCCTCGCTGTCACGGGTCAGACGGTTGCTCTGCTCGTTCACCTTACCCAGGGTTTCTACCAGTTTCTTCAATTGCTCTACATAGTTGTCTTGCATCTCTACCACCTCCTCATTGACAGGGGTCAACTCTGGGGTAGCCGACGGTTGTGCTACGGTCACTGGGGTAGCTGACTGAGCAGCGAAATGGATGGCGTTAGCCTGCTCTCCTGTCGCAGAAACGCTTGCGTCTTTGGCTGCGTCCGCAGCCAATGCCCCTTCCAGGTACTCCTCTGTTACATGCGTAGGCAAGTCGCGTCCCTCGGCTGTCTTGTCAAAAGGACGGTCGAAGGCTGAGAGAAAGAACACCAGTATCTCGGTGCCCATACCCAAGAACAGCATGACATTGGCACCGGGCAGGTGGGTCAACTTAAAGAGTGTACCTGCGATTACAATACTGGCTCCCCAACTATAGGCGTAGTTGAGGAAAGTTTGTCCTGGCACACTGTCCATCCACTTCTGCAGACGATATACGATATTGTATTTGCTATATTCACCCATGGTTTACTTTCTCTTTTTCGATGATTTGGTTTGTTTGGCACTTGATGTGGTGGCAAGACTGCGCACGCAACGGAATCCGATATACGACCGGGGCTGGTTCTGGTATTCCCATGATCGCCAAGCCGAACGGATAAACGACTCTGGGTCTTTCCAACTGCCTCCTCTTACGCTTTTCTTCTTCAGGCGATAAGGGTCTTCCTTGGCTGCGTTGTACTTCAGGTCAGGGTTCAGGTCGTTCATGGCGTCCACTCCTGCCTCTGTATATACGGTACTTGTCCACTCCGCTACATTGCCGGCCATATCGTAAAGTCCATTGGAGTTGGGCGAGTAGATGCCCACCTTGCTGGTTATCAGGTTGCCGTCCTTGGTATAGTTGCCGCGGTCTGGCTTGAAGTTGGCGTAGTAGCATCCGTCGCCGTTCTTCACGTCGGCATTTTCCCAAGGAAATTCATTCTGGTTCTTGCCTCTGGCGGCAAACTCCCATTCTGCCTCGGTGGGCAAACGATAGCGCTGCACGAAACGAGCCTCAGGGCCAAGTCCCTTCAAGAGATAGTCGGTACGCCACGCACAGAAGGCATTCGCCTGTTCCCAGGTGACGCCTACCACAGGATAGTCGTTGTAGGCAGGATTGCTGAAGTAGCTTCGCAGATAGGTCTCATTGTCCGAATTGCGGAAGTCGTTTACCCAACAAGTGGTATCTGGATACACATTCACGATATAAGTGTTGAGGAAATCCCACGGTCCGCTCAAGGGGCGGTTGATGGTCTGCTGCACGATACGTCCTTCATCATCGATATAGGCTGTGTCCTTGGAGATCATCACCACCTCATTGGGGTTTACGCTGACGTCGGTGTTGAGGTTTCGCTCGGCTGCATTCAAGCGATTGCGGCGGAGTGCAGCAGCCGTATAGTCGTAAATCTCGTATTTGTAGTTGAGCTGACGCCAGTCGATGAGTTTTTCTCCTGTCACGGGATTGGTTTGATAGAGACTGGCGATGGCGCGCTGCTCATCCTCGTTGGGCTTCTTGGGCAGATTTTTCTTCCAGTTTACCCGGGGTGGCACGGGGTCTCCATTCTTGTCTTCCGTTATCATATAGGTCTCATCGCCGCCATAGGCAGGGTCTGCCAGGCGCGTACGCAGGATGGAATCTCTTACATAAGCCACAAACTGCTTGTACTCCGAATTGGTGATTTCCGTATCATCCATCCAGAATCCGTCTACCGACACATCCTTGCGTGGTGTCTTGCCTCCCCATAGCGAGTCTTGCTTTTCCAGACCCATCTTGAGGAAGCCACGGTTTACCTTGACCATGCCATAAGGAGCAGGTTCGGTGAAACTGCGTCCGCCTACACCTACCACTTCTCCTCCTCTGCCTGCCATGGAAGTGGACTTAGCGCCAAAGCAGCCGCTAAGTGTCATCAATGCCACAAATGCTCCGAGGAGTAATATTCCTTTCTTCATATCATTATTCTGCTATAATATTCTTACACTTTGATGTTTGTTTCTTCCTTTCTTCACGAGGTTGATGTCTGTCTGGTAGCCCACGAAGAGTTCATGACTTCCGTTGCCTGCGCTCAACTTGGATGTATAGCATTCATAACTGTACCCCAGCACGACGCCATGGAAACTTCCTCCTACCAGGAAGGTTACGGAGTGGTCAGGACTGTACGTAGCACCACCATAAAGTATCTTCTTCTCGTGGGAATATACCAAACGAGCCGTTACGTCTCCTCGCCACGTGGCACCGTCGTACTTCACCAAGGCAGAGGACTTTATTGATAAAAACGGATTTCTTAAGCGAATATTGTATCCACCGGTCAAATAATATGTGGCATCTATCTTTATTTCATTGGTTTCGCCCAAATCGATGGTAGGCGAAGTGAGATGTTGCGCGGAAATACCCACATACCAATTGCCATGCTGATAGTAAAGTCCGAAGCCTAGGTCTACGCCGCTTCCATCTATCTTGGAGGTGGAAAGTGCTGGGTCGCCCGACTCTTCTGCATCTACCTTCGTACCATCAAAGCTCTCACTCATGAGTCCGCCCTGTATTCCCACGCTCATCATACCTCCGAAGAGTCGATGCTTGTAAGCATATTGCAGAGCCAACTTTTGATGGGTAAACAATCCTATCTGGTCGTTCATCAGCGAGAGACCCGCTCCATGATAGTTTTTCAGGAAATAGAGGGGTAAGTCGCCGGCGAAATACATCGTGCGGGGATTGTTTTCGAATCCGGCCATGTCGAGTGAATAAGCAGCCGTCACATTCAGTTTGGCCTGCTTACCTACAGATGCCGGGTTAAACTGTGGTTCCATATCAAAGTAATGACTAAACGAAGGATCGTACTGAGCCTTCATTCCCATAGACACCCCAAACAGGCAAACGAATAATATGATGTATTTCTTAAGCACTAACTATATGACGTAAAAAGTATGGATAGTTCCTGCGTGAAACTATCCATATAAGTTATATTCGATTAGATTTTTCCAATCGATAGAATGATGACGATTAGTACTCGTCATCATTCCAGAGGAAGTCATCCTTAGAAGGATAATCAGGCCAAATGTCCTCGATGCTTTCGTAAACATCACCTTCATCCTCTATCTCCTGCAGATTCTCCAGAACTTCCAGAGGCGCACCCGAACGAGTTGCATAGTCGATCAACTCTTCCTTAGTTGCAGGCCATGGTGCATCTTCTAGCTTAGAAGCCAATTCAAGTGTCCAATACATAGCTAATTATTTAACGGTTTATAATTTTTGCGTGCAAAAGTAATACTTTTATTTTAATTTCCAAATATTTAGCCCACAAATTTGCACGCAATTCAATAATTAACTCTAAAATTTTGCTTTATTTTAGTATTATCGAAAAAAACAATACCACAATCCAGCAAATCGAAAGTCATGACCGTGCGCCTGTCGGCTAGTATCTGGTTCCATGTGGCCTTTTCTTTGGCTCCTTCATGGATGCCTGTCAAGATGAGTACGGAGTGGACAGACTGCGCTGCCATGATCGACTCATAACGATCGGCAGAACTGAAGTCATCAATAGGGGTGATACTCATATCCGGATAATCATAGCGAATACGGTAAATGAGGCGTTCCAGCTTCGTATCATGGTAAGGATAGGAAACGGGATGGGAGCGTGAAAGATGATGGGTACGCAGAAAACCTTTCTCGTTGATGATATGGCGCAGGATGGAATAAGCCGTAGGCGACTGTACGCCAAATCCCCGAGTCCTGGGGATTCGCCGTATCTTCTCGACGAGAGACATCATATCATGTTTCAACTTGCTGTACATATTTTAAAGTGAAGAGGGAAGAGAGTGAAGAGTGAAGAACGAAGAGTGAAGAGAGTGAAGAGAGTGAAGAGTGAAGAGTGAAGAATTCAATTGCAAAAGCCGTTGTCTTAACTCCTTTAACTCCTTAACTCCTTAACTCCATACTCCTTTTACTCCTAAACTCCTAATATACCTAATATACTCAAAAAGCCCCAGGACTCTTGTGAATCCTGAGGCTTCGTTTTGAAAGAAGGCGGCTACCTACTCTCCCGCATTGCATTGCAGTACCATCGGCGCAAGTGGGCT
>CAVKLF010000058.1:0-13753 GCA_963657075.1 bacterium
TGAGCACATCGTAGCCCATGCCCATCAAGGTGCCACACACCACATTCTTCACCATCTCGCCAGAGATGCGTGCGTCGCGTCCCACCACGATGGTATTGCTCTTGGAAGCACCGCTACGACGGATGAAGGTAGCGTATGCAGAAGTAAACTTCACTATATCGAGCGGATTGAGAGTGTCGCCCGCTGGCCCGCCGATAGTACCGCGGATGCCAGAAATAGACTTGATCAGTGTCATTATATCTACATTAAGAAAATTGTTAACTTTATCTTCCCTCTTGTAATGTCAAGTCATAAAGACAGGCATACACGCTACCAGAAGCAGTTGTCGTACCGTAAGTATGAGGCACCAGAATGCGCACATGGGCGATTCTTTCCTCGTCTGTCTTCGGACGACCTATCTTTACCCAACTGAAAGGAATCAACCATCCGCTAGGCACCACTCCACTTACACTAGTAGAATAACTGCTAGTACCATAATACTGAGCCATCAAACTGTTTGAGGTATCAAACGTACCCGTAAATGTACCAGAAGTATTGGTAACACTCATCTTATCCAAGCGATAAGAGTAATAAGGCACATTGTTGGTTAAGCTCAAGGAAGCATCGCTGATGTTAGCCCTAGTAGACAAGTTGTACTCATAGAATCGAATCAAGACATCGGTAGTCTCTCCCTTTTGGATATAGTCACCACAACCTTGATTTATCACTTGCATATAAATACCATTACTATTGAAGAGTACATACTCGTTCTTGCCCGTAGTGGTGTCGGTAAGATTTTCACCGTTATTCCAACGTCTCTTAAATTCATCCTCTGAAATGACGGTAATATTCTCATTGCGCAGAAAGGCGCTGATAGAGTCTAGCTCTTTATTACGCATATCAGCGTAAGTCTCGGAATCATCACATGAGCCAAAGGACAGGATGGCTGCAAAAGCTAATATTGCAAATAATATTTTCTTCATTGCTTATATTTAAATCTGATTTATCGGGACAAAGGTACAAAAAAGAAAAGACAACACCGAAAGGGAGGGGATGTTTTTATTATTATTTATCACTTATTATCATCCCACCGCCCTCTATCGGGGTTGTTTCTTCATTTTTTAGAATATTTGCCTTGCTTTTATAGACGGCAAATAGCGGTATCATCTCAATAAGTCTTCAAAAGCCAGGATAGCCTTCTGGGCAACCTGCTCCGCCTCCTTGATACTACAAAAGAGTTTTCCACCTGATGCATTACGATGACCGCCGCCATTAAAAAACTGCTCCGCCATCTTATTGCATGGGAAATCGTCTACCGAACGTAGACTCACCAACACTTGATTGTCCACCTCGGAATCCTCTCGCAGAGAGATGGAGAGCTTGTGTCCTTTGATACGAAGTGGCTCGTTTACCAAACCTTCCAAATCGCCCTTGACAA
Organism: bacterium; assembly: GCA_963657075.1. Taxonomy (GTDB): domain Bacteria; phylum Bacteroidota; class Bacteroidia; order Bacteroidales; family Bacteroidaceae; genus Prevotella. The sequence continues at coordinate 1,418 of CAVKLF010000058.1, forward strand.
AGTTATATTTTTTCAGTTCCTTGCGAGATACCGAATAATAGCTAGCATGCAAAGATTCAATGACTTGCAGTTTCTCATTCATCAGATAACCATGCAGACGAATGGCAGAAAGCCTACAGTTATTGAATACATTGCGATAAATCTTATCCTTATTGATTCCCTTGGTAAGCAACTGGCAGATAATATAGTAAATGTCTGGGTTGGTAGAATTGTAGACAAAACCACCTGTATCGGTCATCATGCCACAATATACACAGGTAGCCCAAGTCTTGCCTAGTTGTTCGAATCCACCCAGCTGCCATATTAAGCGGAACACCAACTCGCTGGCACTGCTGGCAAGAGGAAATGAAATCTTCATCTCAGCCTCCAGATTTGGAGCCAAATGGTGGTCGATAACTATGCGAGGAGCCTTGCAACCAGCCAACACGTGATCCATCTCATCCAATCGTCCTACACTGCCAAAATCCAAGCAGAACACCAAGTCGGCTTCATCAAAAGCCTTCTCCACCTGTTTGGGATGCTTGTCGTATCTTATAATATCATCACATCCCGGCAACCACGAAATGGCATCGGGTATCATGTCTGGCACACATATCACAGGCTCCTTACCCAGTGACCGCAAATAATAAGCCCATCCCAACGAAGAGCCGATGGCATCGCCATCTGGCGACTTATGCGCACAGATAACAATACGCAGAGAAGCCGCTATCTTCTCTTTGAGGGTAGCGGCTTCCTGATCAGTTAATTTATTGATGTTTATATCCATTCTTTTCCCTAAAGTACTTTATTTTTATCTTTAGAAGAGTTTGTTAGGATAAACCCCTTCATCGATAAGACTCTGGATCTTATCTACCACACTCTGACGGTCGGCAGCGTATGTTACACCAAACCACTTGCTGGTGGTATCGAGCACCTTCACGGTAGCTGTACCTTCGTTGATAAGTTTGTTGACCATCAATGGAATAAAGAATTCAGCTTTCTTGTTTTCCATATTCTTAGGATCGCTCAAGAACTCCTTAAAGTAAGCCTCGCTATGCTCGAAGTAGTCTGGAGTGAATCCCCAAACGTTCATGGATACAGGCGTGTTATCCTCCACAGCTACCCACTTGCCTTCCTCGTCCTTATAAGATACCTTGCCGTCGATACGCATAATCTCTGTACGTTCCACACAGGTAGTAAGATTCTCGTCTGCATCCTTAGAGCAGATACCACGTGCTACGGTACCATTGTCGCTCAAGGTATTGCCTACACGGAAACCTACCATGGCGTAACGGTTCTTGCTGCCCTCAGGAAGTTCGGAGAGGAACTTGCCGATAACCATGAAGCAGTCGCGGTTATAAAAGTCATCACAGTTGATAACGCAGAAAGGCTCCTTGATAATGTCCTTAGCCATCAATACAGCATGGTTGGTTCCCCATGGTTTCTCACGACCTTCTGGTACAGAGAATCCCTCTGGTAGGTCGTCCAATGCCTGGAAACAAAGTTCTGCTGGGATATGGCCCTCATATTTAGATAGGATTTTCTCACGAAACTGCTCCTCGAAGTCCTTGCGGATAACGAAAACAATCTTTCCAAAACCAGCCTGGATGGCATCGTAGATGCTGTAGTCCATGATAGTCTCACCATTAGGTCCCAGACCATCCAACTGTTTCAAACCGCCGTAACGGCTACCCATGCCGGCAGCCAAAAGTAACAATGTAGGTTTCATAATCTTTTATATGTATTAATAGTTGATAGTTTTATGTTCTATTTATTCAACGATGCAAAAGTAATAAAAAAAATGCACCTAGCGACATCTTTTCATCCTTTTTTTTGATTAGCATCAACATTTATCCCTTTTCTCTTAGTAGGGGGAGAAGTTTTCTGAAGCCTATCCTTGCTATCAGAAGGGATAACCAACTGCCAGATGCAACGTCTGCGCATCCTTAAACTTCGGAATGTTATAGAATCCGCTCTTGCCTGTATCGTATGGCAAATGCAATCCGATGCCCCAGTCTACTCGAATCACAAACATTCCCATATCGTAACGCACACCTATACCTGTTCCGACAGCCATCTGCTTGTAGAACTTGCCCAGCTTAAACTTTTCATACTCAGAGAAGGAACCATCTTTCATCCACACGTTACCGGCATCGAGGAAGAGGGCACCATAGAAGTCGCCATATAGATGAGGACGATACTCCAAATTCGCCTGCAACTTAATGTCGCCAGTTCGCAAGATATTAGCATACTTGTTATCCAGCACACTGTAGTCTTGCTCGCCAGGGCCAATACCTCTCACGCTAAAGGCACGAATGCTATTGGCTCCACCTATGTAAAACATCTCCGTATATGGGGCTTGATCAGAGTTGCCATAGCTCCAGATAAGTCCTGCATCAAGATGCCCTACCAAAGAGGACTTTTCGTTTATCTGCCAATATTTCACGAAGTCGGTCTCTACCTTCAAAAACTGAGAGTATTCGTTCTTGAAGAGCGTCTTACCCTCATCGTTCCATTTCTTGCCAGCTGCCAAATACCCCAACGACAAGATGTTACCAGCCTCGCTCACGGTAGTAGTCCACACGACTGGGCTGCGAAACTTTTGAGCACTCTTATACGTATAGGTATAACTCATCTTTGGCACGAAACGATCTGCCATCGAGGTCATCACATACACGTTGTTATTGATGATGCTATCAAACTTTTCCGTAGTAGAATTCATGTATTCATAAGAAAGCACCAACGGACTGAATGTATGGTGATGCTGATACGATGTAGCCCAACTGTAAGTCAACTCGCCCGAAGTAACATGGCGACGGAAATAACCTGCACGATTCAGGATGTTCATGGATGCCTTCACCGTGGTGGTCGGTGTGCCATAATAGTGCCTGGGCATGTGTCCATTACGGAATCTGCGCTCATTCTGGGCCATCGTTCGAAAGGCATTCCATGGCGTGATGATATTCGGAAATGACACAGAGGCATCGGCACCCAGCTCATAAGAATTGATTTTGCTAGAGCTACCTCCCTGTGTACTGATGGTCTGCCACTCGTGCGAGCCATGCAAATTGATGTCGAGTTTCTCGCCACCACGGAAGGCATTGCGCTTGGAGAAACCGACTACAAGTTCTGGGCCTACCCTACCCGTCGTCTTACCCTTGGCATTCGCCTCGATATAGATATCGTATGGCTTGTCAAACACCAAGTCGATGTTGGCATCCAAGGTGTCACGATAGGCGATGTTGCCTAGGCTGTCTACCACTTGGGTAGTTCTAGGTGTAAACTGAAGATTGGTGTAACTAAACAGTCCCATCGACTGCAATCCAGCCTTGGCATTGGTCTCGTTATCCACCTTGTAAAGACTACGAGGGCGCAGCTTCAGTTCACGCAGCACGACACCGGCCCGAATGGGCATTTTCTTGCCCGCATATCGGAAACGAAGATAACGGCGAACGAAGGAGTCTGTCATCTCCTCCATAAACTGCTTTTTAAAATTGATGTTTATGTTGCCAATATACCACTGGCGCGTCACCTCTGGCTCGATACTATCTACCATCATCAAGCGCATCTGTACCTTGCCAGGTACATTCACGGTGTCAGCAAGATAGGAGGCATATCCATTCTGGTAATAATAATAGCCATTGTTGCGGAAAAGTCGCGTCAAACGTTGGCGCTCTTGTTCGAGGAGTGACACATTAAATGGACTACCTTTCCGAATGATGGCATCCGAAAGCGTTGAATCTATGAGTTGTTTGCCATCGACAGGAAAGTTGAGATAAGCCACAGAGTCGAGTGTCCAAAGGTGTCCCATATTCACCTTGTACTGCACCTTTGCCTCTTTGGGATTTTTCTGGGTCAACACCTCATAATCCACCTTTCCATTAAAGTAACCCAACTTGTCTAACTGGTTCTCAGCTACCTGCGCACGAAGTTGAGGATTTACATTTGCCATCAACTTGGGTTGCGAACCAAAAGTTTTGGACACCCACTTACCCAATCTTCCTTCCGACTGCGAGAAGGCATTCCAGATCCATAGACGCACAGGAAATGGTGAGCGGTAATAACTGCTTCCCATAAAAGCACCCGTTGGGGCTGAAGCCAAAGCATACTCCATCTCCTCGATGGCAGAATCGGCATAGGAACCTTTCTCATAGTTGGTGTATTCGATAGGTTTGAGACCTGTAAACAACTGCTCACCCTCCTTCAAGGCTCTCGTAGACGAGCACCCAGCAAGCATTTGGCTAACCAGCATCACGCAAGTAGCTATATATATAATAAGGTGAAGTCGATTCTTTTTTTTCATTTTATACGCTTCTTTTATTTCTTAGAACTAGGTACACTATCCTTCTTCTGAACAACACCCTCTGCAGGCAAAGGCTGCTTAGGAGTCTTCAACTGGAATATTTCCTTGAAGCTGCCCAACTTTCTCTTCCAAGTAAAACCACCACCATACTCACCGATTTGTCCTTCGAGCCAATCGTAGGTATTCGCATTATAGAAGGCACGCACATACATGCTGGCGCCCTCATTCAGTCGATATTGCAACTCTACATTGTTGAAGAATGTAGAGTTGTTGTTCGTATTCTCCAATTCGGCACCTGTGGAAACTTGTCCACCCAATGTAAAGCTCAATCTGTTATTGAAGAATCGCTTGGCAAACTTGAAGTTGTAATCGGTATGGAGTCCACCAGTAGCATTCGTTGTATTATCTACAGACATACCCATATCCAGACCTATGGAGCGCATGGCAGTACCTGCAATATTGTTGATTTCAGAATTGAGGAAAGATGTCAAGGCGCTGTTCATCGAGAAAGCACTGGTGTTGCCATTAGCTAGATACATACCCGATGCCAACATGGTGATGGCTATTTTACCTCGCTCCTCTACGCTCATCGAACTCAACTCATCCTGTATCGTCTGGTCGTTGGAAGCAGATATGATGAATTGGATTCCTGGCTTTTCCAAGGTTTGAGTCAACTTGACACCACAGGTAAAGTCTACCGACCTGCCGCTCCCTTCTCCTTCGTTCACAGTCGTCTTGATACTCTCCGTCGCTGTAATACTCAGGGTTGGGTTCATCGGGTCACCAGTAAACTGGATAAAACTACCATCTTGAATATCAAATGTTTTCAACGGAATAACAGGCAGAGAGTATTTCATCTGGCCATTATTCAACGTATACTTGCCCGTCATCTGGATACCCGCCACAGAATTGTATCGCATCTGCAGGTCTCCGCCACCCATCAAGTCAACATAATTGGTCTTCTCCGCATTAAGCGCACACAAGATATGGGCAGACTCATCGATAGACATAGACAAGATCATATCAAAGCCTTCGAGGGCAGGACGTTCCACAGTAACTTCCTTGCCACTTTTGAAGTCTGTAAACTTCACCAGTTCATCGAGTTGGGTATCAGTAGTCAATTCCGACTCACGAAGGATATAAGTCATGTCTGTATTGCCAAGTACATCGAGTTTACCTCTCATCTGTAGATTAGAGAGTTCCCCCTGCATGTTTCCAAAAAAGTTGATATATGCCTTGCCGTAAGCTTCAGAGCGTGCATTCTCCTTGGCATCGATGAGCAAGAAGTTTTGCGCCCTCATGCGGATATTGAGCGACATATTGCTGATATTGGTAAAGTCTAGGGCACCTTGCAGATTGAGCGGACTCTCGTTATTGGCGTACATCATGAAGTTTTCGAAGAGCAGTTTGCTGCCTACAATGCGCACCGGGTCATTGGCAAATCTCATGGATACACCATATGGCACACTCACGAGATAAGCGGAATCCAGATATACTTCACCCTCTACGTCAAGCTTGTTGAGAGCACCCTTCAAGGCAAGCGTTCCCTCACCATACCCCTTCAAACCAATGATTTGATCGGGCACAAAACCATTCACAAAGTGCAAAGGCAATCGTCCCATGCCCACTTCGGCATCCAGATAGCCTTCACCTTCCGACTTATAGGTTCCCTTCACCGTAGCAACCTCCTCGCCTTCATAGCTGAGATAGCCATCCACATAATGCGAGCCATCACTCTTAGGCATGTACACAAACTCGGATCCGACGTCTCCCATCGGGCACTTCTCATATACTAGATTGTCAATCTTCAAATTGGACGACACAGACAATTCGTCCTTGGTCTGGATCACATGGAAGTCACCATCCATAATACCCGACACATCTGGCATATAAGGGATGACACTCAGCACCTTGTCCAGATTGAAATTGCTCATGCTAACGGTGAGGTCTTGCAGGGCATCCTCGTTCTCGTCATTGCTGTATACTCGCACACCCATGCCGCCTGCCGCCTTCAATATCAGATTGGCCGACACACGATCGTCATCGCTTAGCATCAGATAGTTGTCCTCGTTGGCCGTAAACTGCTTATAGCCCAAAACCGGATGGGTATCAATCAAAGAAATCTTAATGCCATTATCTTGCAACATGGCAGCCAAACCTATATCTACGCCCAATTTATTGTTGGCATCATAGATACGGGCATCGATGTTGGAACCGAGTTCCTGCACCTCGCCATCCACCAATGCTTTGAACACATACTGTGGATTATTGGGATTGTTCTGTATGCGAGCTGAATACTTGATGGTGTCGCCCTGAGTATGCACCAAGGCTCTGATTGTATCCAGTTGTATGCCACTAGCCACCAATGAATCAACATTCAGATAACCATTCACCCCCGATACTGGAGATGCAGTCAAGTCCATGTCTACCGACTTAAACTGGTAGCCACAATAATTAATGAATCGGGAGATAAAATTATCCTTGCCCGTAGTCAGGTAAATATGGCCTAAGGGGAACTGATTTCTTATCTTCACCTGGTCAATGTGACGATTCTTCAGCTGCTTAAACAGCTCCGTTTGAAGTCCATCAATACGCTTCAGCAACCTTTCGTATCCTCCATGCGCATCCATTCGGAGATGGAAGTCGCCACAGTCGGCTATGACATGAGTAGTATCCTTTCGGGTCAATATTTCCATATCCACCCCTACTGGGCGGTATGTTCTTTCTGGCGTCATCAGTGTAATATCACTCATCGTAGCCCATACATTATGAGCTTCCTTGAGATTGGAACGAATATCCACATGTCCGCAAAGTGCCGCATTCAAAGGTTTCTGAGTCACCCCTAGAAGATAGAGGTTGGCGTCACGCACATCTGCAGTCAATGTAGCCTGCAAGTCTTTAGAGTTGGTAAGCGCATCTACGTTGACCATACCTGTAAGCAACTGATTTTTACTGTCAATATCAGCATGTATCTTGCCATTGGCGATATGTGCATCCGCCAAAATATTGTTGAGTTTATATTTGCCATAATGCACTTTTGCCACCTTCGCCTTGGCCACAAGATGAGTACTAGGCGAGAGTATGTCCGTACCTACCCCCTTGGCAGTGAGCGTTCCCGTAAAAGTATAAAGGTCTTGCTTTGGCAAGAAATGCCTTGCCTGGATATTAAGAGCTTGTATTTGGGCTTGATAAGCGAGACGATTCATGTCTATGCTGCCATTCTTCATGGTTTTGGCATCTACCTCAGCATTTACTTTCATACAGCCCTTTCCCTCTGTAACGGCCAGTTTGGCAGCATACTTCGAACCTTTCTTTTTCACATTACCCAACAAACCTATGCCGCTAGGTATGCGTATTTCCCGCATGAGGGCTGGGTCAAGCATCGCCGTAACAAAGCCAAGGTTATAGGTATGAGCTTTAATGTCTACATCTGCATTCATTCGAGCCATGTCCGTAAGACAGGTCATTTCGCCATCGGTACTCAGATCAAACGCCGTTGGCAAACTTACCTTCACTCCAGAGAATGTAGCTTGCTGCAAATTGCCCTTAAAGGTTCCTTCCAGACTTAAAGGATAATAAGGCCAATGGCTTTTCATTGGCTTTGGCAACATATCTCCCACAAAAAGAAAAAGGTCAGAACGACCTATCGCACCTTTTGCTTGTGCCATCAATTTACCAGGATTCACTTCGTCAAAGGCATTCATATCCATATCGACATTTGCCTTTAGATACGATACGGGGGTACGAAGATACATATCGGGCAACTGCAATTTTAGGGAGTCCATCACAAAACGTCCATTGAGTCGGTCTACTTGCAAGCCACATTTCTCCTTAAATTGCGCTGCTCGTATCTTGACATCTATCTTCGAATCGCAATAATAGAACGAGTCTGCTTGTATCGACAGAGCCGAAAGCGCCAAATGATTAAAGTCTATTCCTGCTACAGAAGGCTCGAAATTGTTATCATAATTGACACAACCGTTCTTCCAGGTCAATTTGTTTATCTGATATAATCCCTTGTAAAGATCGAGATACGTATTTTGGGCTAGTGCGTCGCCTAAATATGCTTTTACCTGAAGCGTATCGCCAGGCATGTGTAGGGTAAAGTCGGTATTCTTTAGTTTTAGCTTTTCGATATTTATCTTCCAAAAGTTAGTACTAGGTGTGGTGTCTGGCGGAACGGTATCGCTCAGTTCCACGGAGAGTCTGGCATCCGACAAGAGAGCATCATCTACATTCACACGCTCCTTGCCTAGGTCGATGCCATGGGCTTGCAAGCATAGTTTGCCTACATTGCCCTTGATACGAGCCTCATGGATAAAGTTGGTAGTATTTACTTTCAGCTTGGTGAAGTTGAGTTCGTCCACCATCACTTGGTTACTGAAAAGTGGCAACAATTGCACATCAACCACCATCTTTTGAATATCAGCAACCGTATCTTTTTTGTTTCTTAAAGCTAAGTCTTTGCAGTTTTTTAGCGAGTCTACCGGTTGTAGCACTTTTACTCCCTCTACTCCCAATTTGAGAGGGAATTCCAAGTGTACTCTGTCTACGGTAACATCCATGCCTGTAGACTCAGAAGCGTATGCCGTCACTTGCTTTATCGCCCAATTCTGCACAGGAGGCAAATAAAGCAAGACAGTTAGTATTAGGATGAGCAATATCGGAGTAGCCACTACGATGCCTGCCCACTTCGCATACCTCTTCATTAGCATGGCTTTTAAGATTCTTATTTTCCTTGAAAAGCGAGTTTTCGGTTCCCAGACTTCATGAATTCGCAAGAACAGGAGTCCTCTTATGGATCAAGGAGCTATAGCTCGCCACAAATTATCATCAGGCAACGGTGCCTCCACCACAATATTCTCCTTGGATACGGGATGTACAAACTCCACCTTGTGGGAGAGGAGTGAGATGCTTCCATCTGCATTGCTGCGAGGTGAGCCATACTTCAGGTCGCCCTTGATAGGACACCCCATCTTTGCCAACTGACATCTGATCTGATGATGGCGACCTGTCATCAAATTTACCTCCAGAAGAGCGTAATGGTCAGTATGCCCTATCACCTTATACTTCAATATTGCCTTCTTTGCGTTCTTCACCTCATGGTCGTAAGCATAGCTCTTGTTTTGCTTCTCATTTCTTACTATCCAATGGGTAAGAGTAGCCTCAGGCTCCTGTGGCGTATTTTTGACTATCGCCCAATAGGTCTTGTGCACATCGCCGTCCCTAAACATATTGTTAAGTCGACTCAATGCCTTGGAGGTCTTGGCAAAAACTACTAACCCCGATACAGGTCTGTCAAGTCGATGCACCACTCCCAGAAAGACATTCCCTGGCTTTTGGTATTTCTCCTTGATATACTGTTTTACCGTCTCTGAGAGAGGTTCATCGCCAGTCTTGTCGCCCTGTACGATTTCACCACTGCTCTTAGAGACGATAATTATATGGTTGTCTTCGTAAACTACCTGCATTATCAGATATAATGGATAGATTACATATTCATGCCACCATCGATCTGGATAACCTGGCCACTTACGTAACTAGACATATCAGAAGCGAGGAAAAGACATACATTAGCGATATCCTCTGTCTGACCCCCACGACGCAATGGAATCTTCTTCATCCAGTCCTTGCGGATTTCCTCTGGCAGCTGTGCAGTCATAGCAGTCTCGATGAAACCTGGAGCTACAGCATTGGCACGTACACCCTTTGGACCCAATTCCTGAGCAATAGACTTAGCCAGCGCTATCATAGCAGCCTTAGAAGCTGCATAGTTACACTGACCAGCGTTACCATGTACACCTACTACAGAAGCCATATTGATGATGGAACCGCTGCGCTGACGGAGGAAGATAGGAGCACAAGCGTGGATGAAATTGAAAGCAGACTTCAAGTTGACATTCAATACGGCATCCCACTGAGCCTCGCTCATACGGAGCATCAAGCCATCCTTAGTGATACCTGCGTTGTTAACCAAAACATCAATAGAACCAAAGTCGGCATGAATCTGCTTAACAGTCTTCTCAGTCTCTTCGAAATCGGCAGCATTGCCAGCATATGCACGACATGTTACACCGAGAGCCTCGATTTCCTTGCGAGTAGCTTCTAGCCCCGCAGCCATATCATCGTTGAGTACGAGGTCTGTGAATGCGATGTTAGCGCCCTCAGAGGCGAACTTCATAGCGACAGCCTTACCGATGCCGCGAGCTGCACCTGTAATCAGGGCAGTCTTACCTGTTAATAATCCCATTTCTTTTCTATTTAATTAATTATCAATTATTTACTATTCTATTTTTTTTTGCTGAGAATTTGCCGATTGTTTAATCAGTTATCCTGCCAGCCTTTTAAAGCTTGAGTCCCGATTTACCTAAAGCGCCATATACTACCTTCGCCACCAAAGGCTTGCTGGCTTCGACGTTCAGTCCATGTCCCAATCTGCCATAAATGAAAGGCACTTCAAGACCCTTGATACAATAATGGGTAATATCAGCAACGAGGTCGATATTATCTATATCAAACTCACCATCCTCTTTACCTTCCACATAAATCTTACGTAAGATTTCAATTTCATCTTCATCAAAATTCTTGCGAGCCTTCTCCACCATCCAGATATTACGAAAGAACTCCGCACGCAAATTACCATTGCGCACCACCGTTTCCTTAATCATACTGAGATGGGTATAGATGAGTTCAATAATTTTATCTTGCGGACGCATCTTACAGGAAGCCACCTCGTCTAATTTTTCTGACAATCGCTCCAATTCCGACTCGATCACTGCATAATAAACATCCTCTTTGCGGCTGAAATACGTATACAATGTTCTGCGACCTTTGCCAGAAGCTACAGCTATATCATTCATTGTAGTATTAGCTATACCATTCTTTGCAAACAGCTGCCGAGCGACATCTACCAGCTTTTGTCTTGTTTTGGAAATTGACATGTCGTAGTACCTCCAGTTTTAAATTGATTGCACATAAAATTTTCGTGTGCAAAATTAACCAAATCATTCGAAACTAGCAAATATTTAGTGTTAAAAAAAAGAATTAAGCCGCAAACACACTTCCTACCCTCTCCGTACCTGTTCCGTACCCTCTCCGTACCAAGTCTTAGTTTTGCCCCTTTTACCCCACTACTGGGGTATTGCCCCAGGGTAAACGGAATTTTTGATTAATATAACAAAAAAGTTACCTTTTTTATTTGGCGGTTTGTAACTTTTTAGTTACCTTTGCAGCGTCCAATGAGGGCAAAGTGACTCTTATATTTATTGCAACAACATGAAGTACAATGAACTGTACAAGAAGTTAAGGAAAGCGGGTTGTTTTCCACTTCGTCATGGTGGTCGGCACGACAAATGGGTAAACCCTGAGAATGGCAGGGACGCACCAGTCGCCCGACATGGAACGGAAGAGGTTCCGCAAGGAACTCTGAAATCTATCCATCGGCAGCTCGGGCTTTAACCCGGGCTGTTCCTCATGGCTCATGTACGGTAATAATATAGAGTCACTTTTGTTTTTTAGATGCAACAATAATAATATAAAGTATGGCAAGAAAGGTTACAGTGGTTGTAGAGACAGGCAAGGATTTGTTTTCCTGCTTCATGGCGAAGGATTCCGATGATTTGGGGTTTGGCTTGTGTGGTGACGGCAAGACGGCCAGAGCCGCCATCGAGGACTTTTATATTTGCTGCGATGAAGCGAAACAAGATTTCGAAGAGCGAGGCAAGACATTCCCCTCCCTGGAGTTCCGTTTCGTCTTCGACGTGGGGGCGTTCTTCAGTTACTACCCTCTGAGCATCTCGGCCTTCGCCAAGTACATCGGCATGAACGCCTCGCTGCTCCGACAGTATGCGGCGGGCATCAAGGTGCCGCAAGGCAAGAGCCTGGAAAAGATTAGGCAGGGCATAGCCAAGGTGAAAGAAGATATAGATACAGGCCGCTTGATAGATAGGCCAGTTCTACAGTATGTTTGAAGACAAGTCGATCGGCCGTGCCGGTTGTAGTAACTATTCAGCGAATAGGTTTAGCCTCCCATAAGACCGCTTAGAATATTCCTT
>CAVKLF010000059.1:0-13732 GCA_963657075.1 bacterium
CAGCTCTCGTAGAGAGCGATAACTTCTCTTAACTCCCCTTAACTTCCCAACTTTCGGTACTTCAGAAAACTGAGTATAGAACAAAATCGGGACAAACCCGCGCAAAGGTGCTTAGGTTTGTCCCGAATGAGTGAGAGTAATTAATCATTATGGGTAGGGGAAGACTAATTATTAGTGCTTCCTCCCACGATATCAAGCAATTCATTGGTAATGGCCTGTTGACGACTCTTGTTGTACTGCAAGTTGAGCGTGCGCAAGAGTTCATCGGCATTATCCGTAGCAGTCTGCATCGCCACCATACGGGCAGCGTGCTCACTGGCCTGGCTGTCGAGCAGAGCAGTGAAGAGCATCAGGTGGAGCTGCTTAGGAATCAAGACTCCCAAGACGGTCTCCAAGTCGGGCTCCACGATGAAGTCATCGTTGAGCGGCTTCGCCTCTGCCACCTCGCGCTCCTCGGTCTCCTTCTTCTTGCGAAGATATTCCTGAGCCTTGGCTGTGACTACCGTGCCACCCAGCTCGCGGTCGTTGTCCTCGCCGATGGCCTCGGTAGAGAGGTCGATAGGCAAGAACGTCTTGCGAGTGAGTATCTGCGAGCCGGCACTCTTGAAGTGGTGATAGATCATCTCCACCCTGTCGAGTTGGCCGGCGGCATACTGCTGGGCCAGGTGATTGGCTATCTCGGCACAGTCGCTGGAGTTGGGCTTTTCGGCAAGTTCGGCAAAGTCGCCAGCCGAGGTAACACCCAGTTTCTGCACCTTCTCGGCCACCTTTCTGCCGATAGGATATACCGTGATGTCGTCAATGCCTTGAGCCTTATACTCGTCGATAGCCTGAAGCATCATCTTGATGACGTTGGAATTGAATCCGCCACACAGCGAACTGTTGGAACTGTACACCACCAGAGCCACGCGCTTGGTCTGCTTGTGCTCCACCTCCAGTTCACACTGTACAGAGGGAGTACTGACCAAGAAACTCTTGAGGATATGTTCCAGCATATTCTCGTAAGGCAGCATATTCTGTATGGCCACCTGTGCATGATGCAACTTGCTCGAAGCCACCATCTTCATGGCACTCGTAATCTTGCGGGTGCTATTGACGCTGGCAATGCGAGTCTTAATCTCTTTTAACGACGGCATAGGCTATTACGCTTTATATTGTCCTGCAATGTTAGCCATGGTCTCCTCCACTGCCTTCACAGCCTCGTCGGTAAGCTGACCGCTACCGAGGGTAGCGATGGCATCGGCATGCTGAGAGCGCATCGCGTCGAGGAACTGGTCCTGGCACTCGCGTACCTTTTCTACAGGCACGTCGTGCATCAAGCCATGTACACCACAATACAAGATGGCAATCTGCTCGCCTACTGGCATAGGACTGTACTGAGGCTGGATCAAGAGCTGGTTGTTCTTACGACCACGGTCGAGCGTCATGGCAGTAACGGCATCCATATCGCTGGAGAACTTGGAGAAACTCTCCAGCTCACGATACTGCGCCATATCGATCTTGAGTGTACCTGCCACCTTCTTCATACTCTTGATCTGGGCAGAACCACCCACACGAGATACGGAGATACCTACGTTGATGGCTGGACGGAAACCCTGGTTGAAGAGGTCGGTCTCCAGATAGATCTGACCGTCGGTGATGGAGATCACATTGGTAGGGATGTAGGCGGAAACGTCGCCTGCCTGCGTCTCGATGATAGGCAAGGCGGTGAGCGAACCACCACCCTTCACATGACCCTTCATGCACTCTGGCAGGTCGTTCATCTTCTCGGCTACCTCCTGCTGGTCGTTGATACGGGCAGCACGCTCCAACAGACGGGAGTGGAGATAGAACACATCGCCTGGATATGCCTCACGGCCGGATGGACGACGGAGAATCAACGATACCTCACGGTAAGCTACAGCCTGCTTGCTCAGGTCATCGTATACCACGAGGGCTGAGAAGCCACGGTCGCGGAAGTACTCGCCGATGGCTGCACCGGCAAAAGGTGCATAGTACTGCATGGCAGCAGGATCGGCAGCGGTAGCACTCACGATGATGGTATAAGGAAGGGCACCATGCTCCTTCAAGTTCTGCACCAATGCGGCTACGGTAGAAGCCTTCTGGCCGATGGCTACATAGATACAGTACACTGGCTTGCCAGCGTCATAGAAACTCTTCTGATTGATGATGGTATCTACGGCGATGGCAGTCTTACCCGTCTGGCGGTCGCCGATGATGAGCTCACGCTGACCACGACCGATAGGAATCATGGAGTCGACAGCCTTCAAACCTGTCTGGAGAGGTTCCTTCACCGGCTGGCGATAGATCACACCAGGAGCCTTGCGGTCCAATGGCATTTCAAAAGACTCGGTAAGGTCGATGTCGCCCTGTCCGTCAATAGCCTGTCCCAGAGGGTTTACCACGCGTCCGAGGAAGTTATCGTTCACCCGGATGGAAGCGATACGGTGGGTACGCTTCACGCTCTGTCCCTCTTTGATGCCAGCTGTAGGACCGAGTAAGACACAACCTACATTGTCTTCCTCCAAGTTCATGACAATCGCCATCGTGCCGTTCTCAAACTCAAGAAGTTCGTTGGCCTCTGCGTTGCGAAGACCATAGATACGAGCCACGCCATCGCTGACGGTGAGCACGGTACCTACCTCGTCAAACTTCTCAGAGCCATTCACCTCCTGGAGTTGTTGCTGAAGTACCTCAGACACTTCACTTGGTTTAATTTTATCTGACATTGTTTTTGTTTTTAAGATTTTAAAATTGGGAAATCCATGAAGAGAAAAGCCAGAGAATTCTTCACTCTTCGTTCTTCACTCTTCACTTCTCTCCTACTTTTTGAGCTGTGTCAGGATGGCATTGAGCTTCGTCTTGACGCTCGCATCCATTCTGTAAGTATCATATTCGAGGATGAAGCCACCGATGATATCGGGGTTCACCTCCGTCTTGAACTCCACAGTACCTTGCGTTCTCTGCTCCACCATCTTGCGCATCTTGTCCTCGGTATGAGGATCGACGGCAGTGGCGGTGATCAGTTTGCCACGGATGATGTTCTTCTGTTTCCTGTAAAGAGTGATATACGAAGCAGCCATGAATTGCAGGGTGCTCTCCCTATCCTCCTTTAAGACAAGGGCTATGAAGTTCTGGCTCAACTGGGATGGGTTCTTGCCCAAGGCAGTGGTGAGCAGTGCCTTCTTCTTCTCCTTGCCAAGCATAGGGTTGTCTATCGTAAATCTCAGTTCAGGCACGTCGATGTAGCTCCGGTAGAGCGTCTGCATCTCCTGATAAACCTGATCTTCGAGCTTCATGCCTATGGCACTCTTGATAAGTGCCCTGGCATAACGCACCGATATTACACCTATATCCATAAGCTTTACTATTTGTTGTCAGAAGCAACTTCATCCAGCAGACGATTTATCTGATCCATCTGCGCCTTGTCGGTAGAAAGCTTTTCCTTGAGCACCTTCTCTGCTATCTGCACAGAGAGTTCTGCCACCTGGGTACGTATCTCACGAATGGCATTCTGCTTCTCGGTCTCTATCTGGGCCTTGGCCTCGGAGAGCAGACGAGCGCCCTCCTCGCGAGCCTTGTCCTGCGCTTTCTCTACGATGGCGTCGCGAGTCTGGGCTGCCTCCTTGAGGATGGTAGCCTGCTGCTCGCGAGCCTGCTGCAAAATGGATTCACCTTCTTTTTGGATGTTGGCAAGCTTCTCGTTGGCCTCATGAGCCTTCTTCAAGCTATCGTCGATGTAGGCCTTGCGGTCTACCACCATGGCGATTATCGCTGGAAAGCCGAACTTCTTGAGGATGAAGAAGACAATCAGGAATACGACTGTCATCCAGAAGAGCAAGCCAAATGCCGGCATTAATAAATCCATATATACTGGTTAAAGTTAAACTTAAACGTTTGTTGATGATTAGAATGGTCGCATGATTACATGACGATAGCCAAGATGGCGATGATGACAGCGAAGAATGCCACACCCTCGACCAAGGCTGCTGCGATAATCATGGAAGAACGAAGGTCGCCCATCTTCTCGGGCTGGCGAGCCATAGCGTCCATAGCCTGACCACCAATACGACCAATACCAATACCTGCGCCAATTGCGGCAAGACCTGCGCCTACTGCGGCACCCAACTTTGCAACTTCTGCTGCTAATAAAAGTGATAACATAATCTTAAAATTTAAGTTGTTAATATTTTCTTGTTGTTTGTTACTTTACGATTTCAGGCTCTGCATGATGCACATGGGCCTGTGAGATGAATACTGCACTCAGCATGGTGAACACCAGGGCCTGAATGTAGCTTACCAATACTTCGAGGAGCATCATAAAGGCGCTCATCGCAACACTTACGACTGTCATACCAGTTCCGGCAACATAGTTGGCAATGGCATTCTCACTGATGTGGAACATGATGAAAATGATTGCCGCAAAAGACAGGGCGATAGCGTGGCCTGCCATCATGTTGGCGAAAAGTCGGATAATCAGAGCCAACGGCTTGGTGAAGATACCGAAAAGCTCGATGAATGGCATCAGTGGCACCGGCACTTTCAACCACAGGGGGACCTCGGGCCAGAAGATTTCCTTCCAGTACTCCTTGGTACCCGTGAAGTTGGTGATGAGGAATGTCGTCACACCAAAGAAACAGGTGCAGGCGATATTGCCGGTGAGGTTACCACCGCCCGGAGGGAACGGTACGATACCCATGATGTTGGCCACGAAGATGAAGAAGAAACAGGTAAGCAGCCATGGGGCGTACTTAGGTGCCTCCTTGCCGAGGGTGGCCTTGATCACGTCATCGTATACAGACATGATGAACATGTGCATCAGTCCTACGAATCCCTTTGGCGCAGGGTCGTCCACTTTGTGTGTCTTGCACCAGCGGGCTGGTATGAGTACACACAGGAGCAAGATGATGGCATCGATGAAGAGCACGCAGGTGGTCTTCGTGATGGAGATGTCGAGAGGCATTACTTCCTCGCCGTTCACCTTTTCCACGATCTTGTTGGGATTACTCTGTGCATCACCGTTCTTGATCACCAGGTTGTACGGGCCTGGGCGGTCGCCGTTGGCATCGGTCTCCTCGGAGAACTCCCCGCTGGAGAACACGTGCCAGCCTGTGGTGGTATGAACGATGACAGGCAGATGGATGACTACGGGATGGTCGCCCACCGTAGTAACATGCCATTCATAAGAATCCTTGATATGACCCCACAATATCTCTTTCACGTCGATACTCTCCTTGGCCGACACCTGCAGAGGAGCCAACGTAAAGAGTAGCATCGCCATCAAGAGGAATTGTTTGAGATACTTCATAATCGTCTTAATTCTTACGTTTGTTTATACTTTTTTCTTTATTGTAGAGTCTGCCCTACCGAGGCTTGCGTCTCAAGAGAGCCGGCTCTTTTTCTCCACTCTTGCGAAGTAGAGGCAGTCGAAGACCAGGAGTACGACATAGAAGAGTGCGAAGATGGCTGTGAACCCCAGAATGTTCTGTTTGTCGCAAACCACTACGTATACCAGAAACACCACGACACCGAGCATCATCTTGAGCGCCGACGCTGCCAAGTAGAACTTAGCCAGGTTGGCGGGCGATGACTTCGCCACGCCTCGCCATGCCTCGCCATAAGCAGTACTTGCAACAAGCGAGTATATCGCACTCACCGCCAGCGGGTTAACCACCTGGGTGAGGATACTGTCGCATTGTGCAGATACCCTGCAAGCGAAGAGGATGGCCAGTGCCAGACCTGCCGTGATCCACAGAGAGATCTGCTTGTACTTGCGGGCTATCAGCTTGGTCTGAGCCGGGTCGGCGATATGTTCTTGTATCTTCGTCATTGATCTTCTTTTCTTCTACTGTCACCTTTCTGACGTTATCGCCAGAAACTATACTTCCACACAGAGGCTTACATCGTTTTTCTTTACCTCAACGAATCCGCCCTGTATATCCATCGTCTGCTTGCCTTCGGGGGTGGTGTATTCCACCTTCCCCACTTCGAGCGAAGAGATGATAGGAGCATGGTCGTTCAGGATCTCGAAACTTCCGAGTGTTCCTGGCACCAATACGCTCTCCACCTCGCCCTGGAAGACAACCTTCTCTGGAGAAACTATCTTTAATTTCAGCATAATCCTTATTTTTGAATGTTAAGTGTAAAATGTTAAGTGTTAAATGTTAAGTGTTGAATTCTTCACTCTTCGTTCTTCACTCTTCACTTAAAATTATGCCTGTGCTGCAGCGAGCAACTTCTTTGCCTTCTCCTTGGCATCCTCGATAGTACCTACATTGAGGAAGGCCTGCTCTGGGAGGTCGTCTACCTCGCCGTCGAGGATGGCATTGAAGCCCTTGATGGTCTCCTCGATAGGTACCATCACACCCTTCAGACCAGTGAACTGCTCGGCTACGGCGAATGGCTGACTCAAGAAACGCTGCACACGACGCGCACGGTTCACGGTCAACTTATCCTCGTCGGAAAGCTCGTCCATACCCAGGATGGCAATGATATCCTGCAACTCGTTGTAACGCTGGAGCAACTGTTTTACTCGCTGTGCGCAGTCGTAATGAGCCTTGCCCACGATGAGTGGGTCGAGGATACGAGAGGTAGAACCCAGAGGGTCTACAGCAGGATAGATACCCAGCTCGGCAATCTTACGGGAAAGCTCGGTAGTGGCATCCAAGTGAGTAAAGGTGGTGGCTGGAGCAGGGTCGGTCAAGTCATCGGCTGGCACATACACGGCCTGCACAGAGGTGATAGATCCATTCTTGGTACTGGTGATACGCTCCTGCATGGCACCCATCTCAGAAGCCAAGGTAGGCTGGTAACCTACGGCTGAAGGCATACGGCCCAACAACGCAGACACCTCGGAACCCGCCTGGGTGAAACGGAAGATATTGTCGATGAAGAACATGATGTCGGCAGCCTCGCCGTCCTTGCCTCCATGGTCGCGGAACTCCTCTGCCACGGTCAAACCAGAGAGAGCCACCGAAGCACGTGCCCCAGGAGGTTCGTTCATCTGACCGTACACGAGGGTAGCCTGACTCTTGGCCAACTCTTCAGGGTCTACGAGAGAAAGGTCCCACTTGCCCTGCTCCATGGCCTCCTTGAACTTGTCGCCGTACTTGATAACACCCGATTCGAGCATATCACGAATCAAGTCGTTACCCTCACGGGTACGCTCACCTACACCAGCGAAGACAGAGTAACCATTGTGCCCCTTGGCGATGTTGTTGATAAGCTCCATGATAAGCACGGTCTTACCTACACCAGCACCACCGAAAAGACCAATCTTACCACCCTTCATGTAAGGCTCCAGGAGGTCGATGACCTTGATACCCGTGGCAAGCATCTCCTTGTGGGTGGAGAGCTCGTCGAACGTAGGAGCTTCGCGGTGGATAGGATAAGCACCCTTCATGTCCAATTGCTTCATACCGTCAATAGGCTCGCCGATGACATTCATCATGCGGCCCTTGATCTGCTCTCCGGCTGGCATCTGGATAGGGTTACCCGTAGAGATAACCTCCAAGCCACGCTGCAAGCCGTCGGTGTTGTCCATGGCGACACAACGCACCGTATCCTCACCGATGTGCTGCTGCACCTCGATGATCAGGTCGCGTCCGTCTGGTCGTTTCACCTTCAGAGCTTCGTAAATCTTTGGAAGCACTTTCTCAGGATTCTCGCCCTTGGTATCGAAATAAACGTCGATAACAGGACCGATAATCTGGGAAATGCGTCCGTTAATTTGTGACATAAGCTTATTAGTTTAAAAGTTATTTATATTTTGATTATTTTGCTAAGTCCAAGCTATGGTAAACCTAAGCAGGAACTCTACGTTTCAATTGCAAAAGTAACAACATTTCACGGAAACCGCAAATTTATCATCGGTTTTCTTCCCAACAACTTCCGATTTAAACTATTTTTAGTTCCGCTTAAACCATTTTTAGATACTCAACTCATCCAAGACCTTGATCAGCTTGCGATCGAAAGGTTTGTCGGAGCGGATGGCTTCTGAGAGAGGTACATATACCACCTCATTGTTGCGTACTCCGATCATCACATTGCGCTGTCCCTGCATGATGGCCTCCACGGCTCCACAACCGGTACGGCTTGCCAAGATGCGGTCGCGGGCTGAAGGGCGACCTCCACGCTGCAAGTGACCCAGGATAGACACACGTACATCAAACTCTGGGAACTCCTTGCGCACACGGTCGGCATAGTAGAGCGCACCACACTTAGGACTCTCGCTGACGATGACGATACAGCTCTTCTTAGACTTGCGGATACCACGCTCCATAAACTGTGCCAACTGGTCTACGTCGGTGCTGTCCTCTGGAATGATGGCCGCCTCGGCACCACTGGCGATAGCGCTGTTTTGCGCCAAGAAACCGGCATCACGCCCCATCACCTCGATGAAGAAGATGCGCTCGTGGCTCTGCGCCGTATCACGGATACGGTCTACACACTCCACGATGGTATTCATGGTGGTATCGTAACCTATCGTATTGTCGGTGCCATAGAGGTCGTTGTCGATGGTGCCAGGCAAGCCGATGCAGCATACATCATACTCGCGGGCGAAGTTCATGGCACCTGTCAGCGAACCGTTACCGCCGATCACCACCAATGCATCAATCTCTTCCTTCTGGATGACCTCAAAAGCCTTCTGTCTGCCTTCCTCGGTCATAAACTCCTTGGAGCGGGCCGTCTTGAGGATAGTACCGCCGGTACCGATGATACCACTTACGTTCTCTGTAGTGAACGTCTTGATCTCGTCGTTGATCAGGCCATCATACCCACGGAAGATACCCTTCACATGGAAACCATTGTAGATAGCAGAACGAGTTACTGCGCGAATTGCCGCGTTCATACCAGGGGCATCGCCGCCCGATGTCAGAATACCAATTGTCTTAATCTTTGCCATAACTATACCTTTTATATAATTATACCTTTATTATATTATTAATTACCTTATTATATGATTATCCTTACTTCTCTTCCTGGATGGATAGAGTGAGATCTTTTTTTTACTTTTAGGTGGAATGATGTCTTTAGATGGTATCAAATCAGCAGATGGGTAGCGCCGGCTACCAGATTGTGGGAGAGCCAAAGGATGGCGAGTCCGATAACACCCCCCAAAAGGGCCTTCCAGCCGATATTGCGGAAATACCAACCCATGCGCATGTGCTCCATCTTCATCAAGGCAAGTCCGCTGATGGTGCCAATACCGAGTACGTTGCCACCGGCCATCACACAGTATGCGACAACCTGCCAATAGAGTCCGTTGGTATTATAATCTGAAATCACGGTGCAGTTGGGGTCGCCCAACCCTACGATGTCGTGCAGCGAGAAGAAGTTGAGTGCCGTGGCGAAATTGTCGAGCACGGTGCTGACAACACCTGCAGCCACGCCATGCAACCACACATTGGGGTGGCGTTCGTCGACACCGAGATAAGCCGTAAGATCGGCGAACACGCCCGTCTCCTTCACCACTCCTACTGCCAGCATGATGCCCATCACGAAAAGGATTTCCTGTATGATGCCATACTGGAGCACCTGAGGGGTACGGCGTGCCGCCATCATATCCATGTTCATGAGCTTGCGGTTGAATATCTCATTGACAATCCAAAGGATGCTCAACACACAGAGTGCGCCCAGGAACGGACTTAACTTGGTGAGGTTATGGAACGTAGGGATAAACCACAAACCACCGATGCCCACGAAGAGCATCAGCAGTCGCTGCCATACATTGAGGCGGGTATCATCGCCGCGATATGGCATCACGATCCACTCCGTCTCCACCCTCTCCGGCAGCATGCGCATCATCATCCATGTAGGGATAAGCCATGCAGCGAGGCAAGGCAGGAGCAAACTGAAAGAGAAGGCAGTGGCAGTGACAGCACCCATATTCCACAGCAGCAGTCCCTCCGGATTTCCGATGACCGTGAGTGCGCCTCCACAGTTGGCAGCCAACAAGATGGCAGACCCATAGATGAGTCGCTGCGTGCGACTGGGAACGACACCATGCATGATGGTGAGCATCATGACCGTCGTGGTAAGGTTGTCGAGATTGGCGGAAATGCCGAAAGTTACCGCGGAGAGAATCCACAGCATTTTCTTGGCATTACGAGTGCGCAACAACTGGCGGATAAAATCAAAGCAACCATTATTATTGAGCACATCGACGATCGTCATGGTAGCCAGGAGGAAGAGCACCAGTTCCGCCGCCCTGCCCACATAAGGTAGAAACACATTGCGGCAGATAAAGTACTTGACCGTAACGCTATTAGGCTCCAACTGATGCCAGATGCCCTCACTCAGATAATGAGAATAATCGGAAGAATGCTCGCTAGTCACAAAGTCCATGCCAAAACAAACATACAAAACCCATCCCACTGTACCCGCGAAGATGGCTACAGCGGCACGGTTTACCTTGGTGACATTCTCGGTAGCTATGAGAAGGTACGCCAAAAGCAGTATGGCCAGAATGACTAGTGTCATATTTTAAGCGTTTATATCATTTTCGAACGCAAAGGTAACAAATAATCTGAAACAACAAGCATTTCTGCTCATTTTTTTAATAGCTTTAACGGATTTCTCACATTTTGCGCCCTATTCTTAGCATATTTGTAACATAATTCAGCTTTCTGAAGTGTAGGAGGTTAAAGAAGTTAAAGGAGTTAAGGAGTTAAGGAGTTAAAGGACAACAGCCCTACTTACTTATGACAAGACTCCAGCAAAAAAGGTGTTGTCCCTTAACTTCCCAGCTCTCGCAGAGAGCGATAACTTCCCTTAACTCCCCTTAACTCCCCAACTCTCATTGAGCGATAACTTCTCTTAACTCCCCAGTCTTATTTTAGTTAAATATCCTTAACAAACAAAAGAAACATTCACAAAGATAAGGCTAATCGACTGAAAATGTGTAATTTTGCGCCCGATTTATACAATTCACATAAAGTCTAACTTTATTAATTTAAAATTTTTAATTATTTTTTATGTCAGATTTAAAGAACGTAAAGCCATTGGACGACTTCAATTGGGACGAGTTTGAGAATGGCACAAACGCAAACGTCAGCAAAGAGGACCTCGAGAAGGCCTATGACGAAACACTTAACAAGGTAACTGAGCACCAGGTGGTAGAGGGTACCGTAATCTCTGCAGACAAGAAAGAGGTTATCGTAAACATCGGCTACAAGAGCGATGGTATCATCCCAGCTTCTGAGTTCCGTTACAACCCAGACCTCAAGGTAGGCGACAAGGTAGAGGTTTATGTAGAGAACCAGGAGGACGTTAAGGGTCAGCTTGTACTCTCTCACAAGAAGGCTCGCCTCAGCAAGTCTTGGGAGCGTGTAAACGCAGCCCTTGAGAACGAGGAGGTTATCCAGGGTTACATCAAGTGCCGCACTAAGGGCGGTATGATCGTTGACGTTTTCGGTATCGAAGCTTTCTTGCCAGGAAGCCAGATCGACGTTCACCCTATACGCGACTACGACGTATTCGTAGGCAAGACAATGGAGTTCAAGGTTGTCAAGATCAACCAGGAGTTCCGCAACGTAGTTGTATCTCACAAGGCTCTTATCGAGCAGGAGCTTGAGGCACAGCGCAAGGAGATCATCTCTAAGTTGGAGAAGGGTCAGATCCTCGAAGGTACCGTTAAGAACATCACTACTTACGGTGTATTCGTTGACCTCGGTGGCGTAGACGGATTGATCCACATCACAGACCTCTCTTGGGGTCGCGTAAACGATCCACACGAGGTAGTATCTCTCGACCAGAAGATCAATGTAGTTATCCTCGACTTCGATGAGGAGAAGAAGCGTATCGCTCTCGGTTTGAAGCAGCTCACTCCACACCCATGGGATGCTCTCGATGGCAACATCAAGGTAGGCGACCACGTGAAGGGTAAGGTAGTAGTGATGGCTGACTACGGTGCATTCGTAGAGATCGCTCCTGGTGTAGAGGGCTTGATCCACGTATCTGAGATGTCTTGGAGCCAGCACTTGCGTTCTGCTCAGGACTTCATGAAGGTAGGCGACGAGGTAGAGGCTGTAGTTTTGACTCTCGACCGCGAGGAGCGCAAGATGAGCCTCGGTATCAAGCAGCTCAAGGAAGACCCATGGGAGACCATCGAGGTGAAGTATCCTGTAGGCAGCAAGCACACCGCTAAGGTTCGCAACTTCACTAACTTCGGTATCTTCGTAGAGCTTGAGGAAGGTGTAGATGGTTTGATTCACATCTCTGACCTCTCTTGGACCAAGAAGGTAAAGCACCCATCTGAGTTTACTACAGCAGGTGCATCTATCGACGTAGTAGTGCTCGAAATCGACAAGGAGAACCGTCGTTTGAGCCTCGGTCACAAGCAGTTGGAGAAGAACCCATGGGATGACTATGAGGAGCTTTACACTCCAGGTTCTGTACACCAGGGTACTGTAACTGAGATCATGGACAAGGGTGCTGTTATCGCTCTCGCAGAGGGTGCAGAAGGCTTCGCTACTCCTAAGCACCTCACCAAGGAGGACGGTACTCAGGCTAAGAAGGGCGAGACTCTCGACTTCAAGGTACTCGAGTTCGTGAAGGAGTCTAAGCGTATCATCCTCTCTCACTCTCGTACATTCGAGGAGGGCAAGGACGAGCCTATCGCTAAGGCAGCTCGCAAGCACAACAACGGTGGCCGCAAGAACGAGTCAGCTACTATCAACAATGTAGCAGCTGGTACTTCTCTCGGTGACATCGATGCTCTTGCTAAGCTCAAGGCTCAGATGGAAGGTAAGGCTTAATTGACAGGCATTACTAAATACTAAATACGAGACTGGTTTTCTCTTCGGAGAGAGCCAGTCTTTTTTAATCAAAAACTAAACTATGATTAAAGCAATGATATTGGCTGCGGCTGCCCTTACCATGGGCGCAACAGCAGCTGATGCACAGACTATGATTAAGAAGAACAACATCAAGGTGGAAAACCACTTGATGACTCCCGAGGCTCTCTGGGCAATGGGACGAATCGGTGCAGCGGAAGCTTCGCCTAACGGCAAGCAAATCGTGTACCAAGTAGGCTATTACAGCGTAAAGGAAAACAAGGGCCACCAGATGCTCTTCGTGATGGATGCCAACGGCAAGAACCAGAAGGCGCTCACCACCGATGAAAAGAGCGAGAGCGATGCTGCATGGATAGAAGGCGGACAGAAGATTGCCTTCATCCGCGGCGGACAGCTCTGGAGCATGAACCCCGATGGCACCAACCGCAAGCAGCTCACTAACGATGCACAGGGCATCGAGGGATTTAAGTTCTCGCCAGACGGAAAGAAGGTAATCCTGATCAAGGAGTTGCCTTACAACGGCACCATCCAGAAGAATCCTTCCGACCTGCCATTGGCTACAGGTCGCCTCGTAACGGACATGAACTATCGCCACTGGGACCACTACGTGGAGAGCATCCTGCACCCATTTGTGGCTGATGTGGCTGTGGACGGAACTGTGGGCGAGGGCGAAGATATCCTGAAGGGTGAGCCATTCGAATGTCCGATGGCTCCATTCGGCGGCATCGAGCAGTTGGCTTGGAGCCCAGACAGCAAGACCATCGCCTACACTTGCAGAAAGAAGGAGGGCGTGCAGTATGCCATCTCTACCGACTCCGACATCTACCTATATAATATAGGAACGCACGAGACCAAGAACCTCTGCAAGGAGGCTGGCTACGTGGAGCCTAAGATAGACGCTACCAAGAGCATGAAGAACCAGGCTGTCAACAACC
>CAVKLF010000060.1:0-13572 GCA_963657075.1 bacterium
TAAGATATAGGATAGGGGCATCCTTGCCTCTTATGAAGAAAACAAAGGATGCCCCTATTAAATAACGGGTTCTTCGATACTTTTCTCTTACAAAAGAGCATTAAACTTCTCCTGAAGAGTCGACTTGTTGGCTGCACCAACAAACTTGTCAACCAACTGGCCACCCTTGAAGAAGAGAATCGTAGGGATATTGCGCACACCAAACTCCATGGCGATATCGTCATTCTCCTCTACATCACACTTACCTACTACCAACTTACCATCATACTCCTCTGCCAACTCTGACACGATAGGAGCTATCTGACGACAAGGACCACACCAAGTAGCCCACAAATCCACTACCAATGGGAGCTCGCCGTTCTTGTAGCTCTCAAAATTCTCTGTTGTAATTGTTACTTCCATTTTTCTTGTACCTTAAATTTATATGTAATACTATTATCTACTATTGTCAAAGCATGAAAAGCAAACATCATGCCACAAAACTTTTGCTTAGTTGACCAGATAGGTCATCTTGGGATTTCCCTTGACAAACTGCAGCAATTCATTGCTCACTCCCACTGTCTTCTCCTGCGCTCTCATCACGATGTTGGTCTTGGAGTCGGAATCATGTATCTGAAAGTAGAGCTGAGTCTCACCCGGGTCTTTTTCCACCACCGTGAGAATGTCATTGACCAAGGTGTCATCCACAATCGTGCTATCCATCACAATGGTAAAACGCTCCAAGCGTTTTTCCTTCACGGTCTGTAGATACTCCACGGAAGAGATGCTAAATTCCAAATACTGACTATTGGCATACCGCGGAGCACACTTCGCCGTAACGAAGATGGTACTGCCCTCCACCATGATGCCACGCCACTTGCCCCAGTCTTCTCCAAACAGGGCCAGTTCGCCAGAGCCTTCAAAGTCTTCGATGGTGACAAATCCACATGGTTTTCCCGTCTTGGTAAACTTGGACTTCACACCTGTGATGATACCACCAAACACGACAGATTGCTTCTTGGCAAGTTGTGCCTTGTCTCCCAACTCAGAGCAGGTAGTATTACACATAGAGTGAAGCACCAGTTCGTAATCGTCCAAAGGATGCGCTGAGAGGTAGATACCCACCAGTTCCCGTTCCCTGTTCAGTCGCTCGATGGTACTCCACCCTTCCACTTGCGGAATAGGTGGAGTAGCTATCTCTACGGCCTCTTCGCCACCAAATAGCGAGGTGGCGGCTTCTTGCTGTTCGCGCTGGTAGAGCTGTCCATACTTCACCAAGGTATCCAGAAAGATTTCCCCCTTGGCATTGGCTCCGAAGAAACTTTCACGCTTGATACCGAAGCTGTCAAATCCGCCACTCAATGCCAGGCTTTCAAAAGCTTTCTTGTTGACATTGGAGAAATCTACACGCTCGGCGAAGTCGAAGATACTCTTGTATGGGCCATTTTTCAGCCGCTCTGCCACGATGGCATCGGCTGCAGGTGCTCCCATACCCTTGATGGCGGAAAGTCCGAAACGTATTTCTCCATGCTCGTTGACACCAAACTCACGATAACTCTCGTTTACGTCGGGACCCAAAGTCTTGATGTTCATCGACTGGCACTCCTCCATCAACTTGGTGATTTCGGTAATCTGCGCAAAGCGTCGGGTCATCAGCGCCGCCATGTATTCGGCAGGATAATGAGCCTTGAGATATGCCGTCTGGTAAGCTACCCAAGAATAACAAGTGGCGTGAGACTTATTGAATGCATAAGAAGCAAACTTCTCCCAGTCGCCCCATATCTTTTCCAAAACTTGAGGGTTGTGTCCATTCTCCTGTCCCTGCTTGATAAACTTAGGCTTCATCGCATCTACGATAGCCTTTTTCTTCTTACCCATCGCCTTACGGAGGGCATCAGACTCGCCTCGGGTAAAGCTGGCCAGTTGGCGGGAGAGGAGCATCACTTGCTCCTGATATACCGTAATACCGTATGTATCCTTCAAGTATTTCTCCATGCAAGGGATATCATACTTGATTTCCTCCTGCCCATTCTTACGAGCGATAAAGGAAGGGATGTAGTCCATTGGTCCAGGACGATAGAGGGCATTCATGGCTATGAGGTCCTCAAACACGGTAGGCTTCAGCTCACGCAGATACTTCTGCATACCTGGCGACTCAAACTGGAAGGTACCGATGGTACGTCCCTCCTGATAGAGTTTGTAGGTCAATTCGTCATCGATGGGCAATGTGTCCAAATCGATGATGTCGCCCGTGGTCTGCTTGATGACCTTGCAAGCCTCCTTCATCTCGGAGAGGGTCTTCAAGCCCAAGAAGTCCATCTTAATCAAGCCCGTCGACTCAATGACATGTCCATCATACTGCGTCACAGCAGTCTTCAAGCCGGGGAAGTCTGGGTCATCGGCAGTGGATACGGGCACCCAACTACTGATAGGGTCACGGCAGATGATAAATCCACAGGCATGAATACCAGTGCCACGGATGGTACCCTCCAGCATCTTGGCATACTTGATGGTATTGCTCTCACGAGGGTCTAGAGAATACTCGGCCTCCTTGAGTTCGGGGGTATATTTGATGGCATTGGTAAGGTTCATCTTGGCACCTTCTGGCAATCTGTCGGGGATAGCCTTACAGAGGGCATTGGCCTTATCCAATGGCAACTTCTCTACGCGGGCGACATCCTTGATGGAGTTCTTGGTAGCCATGGAACCATAAGTAATAATGTGGGCACAGTTCTCGTGTCCATACTTATCCATTACCCAACGGAGCACCTTACCTCGACCATCATCATCGAAGTCGGTATCAATATCAGGCAGGTTGACACGGTCGGGATTCAAGAAACGCTCGAACAGAAGATCATACTTCAGAGGATCGATTTTAGTGATGCCCAAGCAATAAGCCACTACGGATCCTGCTGCCGAACCACGTCCGGGGCCAACCATCACACCCAGCTCCTCACGGGCGGCCTTGATGAAGTCTGACACGATGAGGAAGTATCCGGGGAAACCCATGGTCTTCATGACGTGAAGTTCGAAGTTGACGTGCTCGTCTACATTCGCAGGCAATGGATCGCCATAGAGTAGCTTGGCACCTTCATAGGCGAGGTGGCGTAAATACTCTGCCTCAAACTTGATACGATAAATCTTGTCATAGCCACCCAGACGGTCGATCACCTTCTGTCCTTCCTCGGGCGACAAGGGGTTCTGCCCATTTTCATCGGTAGTAAATTCATTGTAGAGATCTTGCTCCGATACCCGCTCACGCAACTGCTCCTCCGTACCAAAGCTCTCAGGAATGGGGAAGAAAGGCATGATAGGTCCGTGGTCGATACTGTAGATTTCTACCTTATCCAATATCTCAAGCGTATTGGAGAGAGCCTCCGGCACGTCAGCGAAAACATCATTCATCTCCTGGCGTGTCTTAAACCACTCTTGCTTGGTATATCGCATACGGTTAGGATCGTCCAGGTCTTTGCCTGTGGCGATACAGAGCAGGTGGTCGTGTGCCTCAGCCGTCTCCTTGTCCTCGAAGTGGCAGTCGTTGGTACAAATCAACTTAATGCCATATTCCTTAGAAAATTCGATGAGTTGCCTGTTCACCTTCTGTTGCAGCGGAAATGCCTCACGATTGGCGAGGAATGGAAGAGGTTCCGTTACCTCATGGCGCTGAAGCTCCAGGTAATAGTCGTCGCCAAAAAGATTGTGATACCACTCCACCGTCTCACGGGCAGCGTCAAGATCATCGGCGAGTATCTTCTTGGGCAGTTCACCACCGATACACGCAGAGCAGACAATCAGGTCTTCATGATACTTTTCCAAGTCGGCACGATCGGTACGAGGGCGCATGTAGTAGCCATCGACCCATGAATTGCTCACCAACTTGATGAGGTTCTTGTATCCATTATAGTTCTTGGCTAGCACAATAAGGTGCCAACCGCTCATATCCCCTTTGTCCTTCTCACGGTCTTCCTTGCGTCGATGAGCCACATACATCTCGCATCCGATGATGGGCTTGAAGGGTTCCAGTCCCTCCTTCTTGCGATCTTTATTGACCTTTTCGCAGTAATCGGAGAGTTCCTTGATGCCAAACATCACACCGTGGTCGGTTACAGCCATACCCTTCATGCCATCCTTGATAGCCTTGTCTACAAGCTTAGGAATCTTGGACTGCCCATCGAGGATAGAGTACTGAGTATGTACATGTAAATGAACAAAATCTTCCATTTTTATCTCTAAATACGATTTTTGAGCCCAAAGTTACTGCTATTTCTTGATATTACCAAAAGAAAAGGAGGAAAAATTTGCAAAAACCACAAAAATGCAGTACCTTTGCAGCATTAAAAACTTAATCCTTCCTTATGGGACAAAAAATAAAGAAACTAAAAAAGATAAGATTGCACCGCGAGGGCACCGACCAGTTGGCTTATGGAGCCATTGCATTAGTAGCCATAGCGGCGATATTATGGACAGCCTTTGACAACAAGATTCCTTTCTGGATATTTCTCGTCGTCTTTGGTGTATTGTATAGCATCGTCCTCAATTTCTATCGTTGCCCGATCCGTTACCTCAACGAAGAGGACACCACAAAGCTCGTAGTAGCTCCGGCCGATGGCAAAATCGTGGTCATTGAGGAGGTAGAAAAAGCTCCCTACTTCAACGACCGCCGACTGATGATTTCCATCTTCATGAGCCTTTGGAACGTACATGCCAACTGGTTTCCGGTAGATGGAAAGGTGAAGTTTGTGAAGCATGAGAACGGCAAATACATGAAGGCTTGGTTACCAAAGGCCAGCGAGGAAAACGAGCACGCCGACACGATGATCACTACCCCTGAGGGCGTAGACGTATTGTGTCGTCAGATAGCCGGTGCCGTAGCTCGCCGTATCGTCACCTATGCCAAGGAGGGCGAGGAGTGCTTTATCGACGAGCACTTAGGCTTCATCAAGTTGGGCTCACGTGTAGATGTATACTTGCCTATCGGCACCGAGGTGTGCGTAAAGATGGGACAATCTACCACGGGCGACCAGACCATTATAGCAAAACTGAAATAAGAGAAAATGAGCATTAAGAAGCATATCCCTAACACGATAACTTGCTGCAACTTAGTTTCGGGTTGTATCGCAACATCGTATGCATTCGGTGGTAACCCCAAGATGGCATTGTTATGGATTATCATAGGAGCCACTTTCGATTTCTTCGATGGCATGAGCGCTCGCCTGCTGCATGTTTCATCATCTATCGGCAAGGAACTTGACTCATTGGCAGACGATGTGACTTTTGGCGTAGCACCCGCTACTATCGTATTTTCACAACTCTATGTAATGGAATACCCTGGGGCATTGGAGCCTTTGCGTCCTTGGTTGCCTTACGTGGCATTCATGATCGCAGCATTCTCGGCATTACGACTCGCCAAGTTCAATCTCGATGAGCGACAGACAAGCTCCTTTATTGGGGTGCCTACACCAGCCAATGCCTTGTTTTGGGGTTCACTTGTTGTGTTCGATCCATTTTGGCTGAGTGGCTATAGCTGGTCTATCTTCATTGTCTTGGCACTGATTCTCATCACCAGTTACTTGTTGATATGCGAGTTGCCACTCTTCGCCTTGAAGTTTAAGCAATGGTCTTACAGGGGTAATGAGATCAAGTATTGGTTTGCAGGCATCACGGCAGCTATCCTGGCCGGCTCAGTCATAAGTGATGGAGTCATTGGATTCTTGCAAGGCTGGTGGTTAGTCATACTGGTATACGTCATCCTCTCTACCATACTGTATCTGAAGAACAAGAAGTAGACGACTATCCATCAAAAATAAAAATCCCAAGGATTCTTCCTCTCAGAGGAAAGAGCCCTTGGGACTTTTTGTTTCTGTCAATCCTTGACGAAAGACAGCGGACACTTAGTTATGAACGAGTGTTCCTATCTCCTCGCCTTCCATTACTTTCTTCAAGTTGCCCACTACATCCATATTAAATACATAGATAGGAAGATTGTTCTCCTTACACATGGTAGTGGCAGTCAAGTCCATCACCTTGAGTCCCTTGGTATAAATTTCATCATAGGTAATGTCTTTAAACTTAGTAGCTGTAGGGTCTTTCTCTGGGTCGGCAGTATAGATTCCGTCTACGCGAGTGCCCTTCAACATCACGTCAGCCTCTATCTCTATACCACGAAGAGACGAACCTGTATCGGTAGTGAAGTAAGGACTACCAGTACCTGCCGAGAAGATGCAGATATAGCCCTCCTCCATTGCCTCGATGGCCTTCCACTTGGTATAGAACTCACCGATAGGCTCCATGCGAATAGCAGTCAACACCTTGTTTTTTACGCCCAATGCACCCAGAGCACTGCTCAGGGCAAGAGAATTGATGACCGTAGCACACATACCCATCTGGTCGCCCTTGACACGGTCGAAACCCTTCTGACTTCCACTGAGTCCACGGAAGATGTTGCCTCCACCGATGACAATGCCTATCTGCACCCCCATCTCGTGTACCTCCTTGATTTGTTTTGCATAATCACTCAAGCGCTCAGGGTCTATGCCAAAACTCTGCTTTCCCATCAAGCTCTCACCGCTCAATTTCAAAAGAATTCTTTTAAACTTTGCCATTTATCTTTTATTTTAATGTTTAATCTAAGGAGTTAAGGAGTTAAGGAGTTAAGAAGTTAAGGAGTTAAGGAGTTAAGGAGTTAAGAAGTTAAGAAGTTAAGGAGTTAAGGAGTTAAGGAGTTAAGGAGTTAAGGAGTTAAGGAGTTAAGACAACAGCCTATACTCTTGAATTCTTCACTCTTCGTTCTTCACTCTTCACTTACCTCACTCTTCGTTCTTCACTCTTCACTTACCTCACTCCTCGTTCTTCACTCTTCACTCTAAAACTTCACTCTTCACTCAAAAATTTTACTTCTCCGAAGGCATACGACCGAATCGTCCCCTGCTTGTCATGGAGGATGAGATGACCATCGTCCTCTACCTCTACGAATGCCCCTTCAAACTTTCCGTCTTTGTCCTCATACCCATGATACCCTTTACGACGATAAAGTGAGAGGTGGTAGATACCCGATACATCCATATAGTCGGCTCGGCGAAGGAGTTCATAATATCTGCAGAAAGCCTCTATTATCCTCTGCAGTACCTCCTCTCTATCCACTTCATGCCCTACTATCTGGGATAACGATACAGGATTGGGCGCATCACTCAGAAAAACAGTTTGATTGATATTGATTCCTACGCCAAAGATACACCTTTTGATTCCTTTCGAGTCGACAGCTGTCTCTATCAGAGTACCGCTTATCTTCTGGTCGTTCCAATATACATCATTAGGCCACTTCAGCGTAAAGCCATCGGCATAAGAGTCTAGGGCTTCCTTGATAGCAAGTGCTCCGACCTCAGAAAGCAAGAATTGTTTACGAACAGGCACCCATCGTGGACAAACCAAGAGACTGAAAAGCAAATTCTTTCCTCTCTCCCCTTCCCAAGAGTGCGTACCCTGTCCCTTGCCCGCTGTCTGATAGTCGGCAATGGCAATGGTGAGCGCATCCTCATCATATTCTGTCCTTTCCTTGAGATAGCGATTAGTAGAGTCTATTTCGTCTAATCTGATGATATTTGTTTTCATATTCATTTCATCTTCGATTTACACCTTATTCTATATAGGCTATAATACGAGCATGGGATTGAAGGCATTCTCAAGATGATCGATGCTTTTCACCTGACGCCCATTCCCTATAACGGAAATAATGTCAAAACGTAAATCCTTGTCTATCGTTTGTTGCTTGATATAGGCATTAGCTGCTATGGCCAGGTTACGTATTTTGCGAGTATCTACCGCCTCTTCGGGTTTCTGGTATGTTTCGTCAGCACGAGTCTTCACCTCCACCACCACAAGGGTTTCCCCATCAGGTGTCACGGCCAGGATGTCCAGGTCTCTCTTGCCTATCGTCCAGTCACGTTCCAATATGGAGTAGCCTTTATCTTGGAGATAAAATGCCGCTTCATCCTCACCCCACTTGCCTAGTTCATTATGTTCAGCCATGATTTTCCATTATTTATCTGCAAAAATAACACTTTTATTTTACTCTTCAAACTTTTTTATGTATTTTTGCATTAGAAATGGAAGATATCAAGAAGAAAGACGAAGAATACATGCGCCGTGCGCTCGATGAGGCACAGGCAGCATTCGACGAAGACGAGATTCCGATAGGAGCCGTCATCGTTTGCCGTGATCGCATCATCTCTCGTGGACACAATCTGACGGAGACACTTATAGACGTTACTGCCCACGCAGAGATGCAAGCCATCACATCGGGAGCCAACATGCTAGGAGGCAAGTATCTGAAAGATTGCACGCTCTATGTTACTGTAGAGCCGTGCGTGATGTGTGCCGGCGCACTGGGCTGGTCGCAGATAAGCCGTATCGTGTATGGAGCGACCGACGAGAAACGAGGCTATACAAAGTATGCGCCCGATGCACTGCATCCTAAGACACAAGTTACATCGGGCGTATTGGAAGATGAGTGCCGGGCACTCATGCAAGAATTCTTTCAAGGCAAGAGGTAATCCAATTAGATTACTTCACCAGTACTACCAAGTACTTGCTGGTACTCCAGAACAACTGGGAGTTGGTAATACGCAAGGTATACTGCTTGTTGGCATCGCGTACCAAAGAGTATGAGCTGGAAGGATGGGTGGTGAGGAGCTTAGCCGACTTAGAGTATAACTTGATCTCTGACACCTCACGGATATCTACCTTGGTAAAGTAGTTCTTATTGAAGCTACCCGTCATCACTTTGCCATCCTCTACAATATGCTGATCTTTCAATTCCTTCTTGGTACCGAATACATACCAAGCGGTGTGCAACTGCTTGTCCTGTGCATTGATAGTCTCGGTCTTGCGTGCACTCTCATTGGTCAAGTTGGTATTTTTGGTGTTGAGATTGTTGATGCTCTCATCAAGTTCTGCGATATGGATGTCTTTCTTGTCTAGTTCCTCACGAAGAGTCTGCAACTGGGCATCCTTCTCTTCCAACTGCTTCTGTAGGTTCTCGATGGTCTTCTTGAGTTGTTCGCCCTGGAAAGAGCTGCTTGCCAACTGCTTCTGAAGCTTAGCCAAGAGTTCACGGTTCTGCTTCATACGATTGGCGATAAACTGGATATTCTCCTTAAGTTGCTGCTTTTTGCTGGCCCCTTCACCATCCTTGAGCAGAGCCACTCGTCCCTCAGCCTCATTGATTTGGCTGAGACCCTCCTCGATGTCATTGAGAGTACCCATCATATCATTGATTTCACTATCTCTCTGAGCGATGATACTATTGAGCGAATCATTCTGCAGAGCACTCATGTCAGGAGTAGTTTTGTTCTCCTTACAGCTAGCCAAGCAAAGAGCTGCCAAGCATGCCACAAAAAATAGCTTTTTCATAATCTTTCTCCTTAAATTAATTTAATTATTATTCTTCTTGATATTTATTCTTTTTACGCTCTTCGCGTCGCTTTTCCTTCTGTTCCTCCTTAAGTTGTTTAGGGTCTCTGCCTGCCAATACGATGACAAACTCACCTCTTGGCTCAGTCTCCTCAAAATGGGCGATGACCTCGGCCAGCGTGCCTCGCACACTCTCCTCATGTACTTTCGAGATCTCACGGCAACAACTCACTTGCCTATCTTCGCCGAAAACCTCCGCAAACTGTTGCAAGGTCTTCACCACCCGATAAGGCGACTCATAGAATATCATGGTACGCACCTCATCCTTCAGGGACTCAAGGTAAGTCTGGCGCCCCTTCTTCTGAGGTATGAATCCTTCAAAGCAGAACCTATCGCAAGGCAAGCCCGAAGAAACGATGGCTGGGATACAAGCCGTAGCACCAGGCAGCGTTTGCACGGTGATGCCTGCCTTTGCCGCCTCGCGAGCCAGATAGAATCCGGGATCACTGATGCCCGGTGTGCCTGCGTCGCTTATCAAGGCGACGGTCTCGCCAGCCTTCAAACGGTCTACGATACCAGCGGAAGTACCATGCTCATTGAACTTATGGTGAGCCACCAATCGATTCTGAATATCGAAATGTTTCAATAGGACGCTCGATGTGCGAGTGTCCTCAGCGAGCACCAAATCAGCTTCCTTCAAGACTCTGATGGCTCGCATTGTCATATCCTCCATGTTACCTACAGGAGTCGGTACAATATATAATATGCCCATACTACGTACAAATGTAGTTAATAAATCTTTCTTAGCAAAAAAAAACTCCATTTCTTTGCATTTTTTAAAACCTTATTAGTAATTTTGTCCCCGAAATGACAGAAAATCTAATTGGGGAGACACACCGTCCCGGCAGAATAGAAGTGGTGTGCGGATCTATGTTCTCTGGGAAAACAGAGGAATTGATACGAAGAATGAAGCGTGCGAAGTTTGCCAAGCAGAAGGTGGAAATATTCAAGCCTTCGCTCGACACTCGTTACTCCGAGGATGACGTAGTGAGCCACGACCAAAACTCTATCAGGTCGACTCCCATTGACTCCTCTGGTTCTATTTTGCTATTGGCTTCTGATATCGATGTAGTGGGCATCGACGAAGCTCAGTTTTTGGACAACGGATTGGTAGATGTATGCAATGAGTTAGCCAATCGTGGTGTACGTGTCATTGTAGCAGGTCTGGACATGGACTACAAGGGTATTCCTTTCGGCCCAATCCCTGCACTCTGTGCCATCGCCGACGAGGTAACCAAGGTACATGCCATCTGTGTAAAATGTGGTGCCTTGGCATACGTAAGTCATCGCCTCGTACATAACGACCGCCGCGTATTGCTCGGCGAGAAAGATGAGTACGAGCCACTCTGCCGCGACTGCTACAAGAAAGCTCTGGAGGCTGAGAGAAGTTGAAAGTTGGAGATTGAAAGTTACAGACAGTATGAGTAAGGAAATTACATTCGATAGATTCATACGATGGGCAGGCATCGCCCTCATCGTCTTTGCGGTACTCTACATCACCAATTATCTGAGCGAGGTACTCTTGCCATTCTTCATCGCATGGTTTTTCGCTTACCTGCTCTACCCTGTCGTGAAGTTTATCGAGAACAAGCTTCACATCAAGGTGCGCGCCTTATCCATTCTCTTGGCCATGGGGGCGGCTATCGGTATCATCGGTGGCGTACTGTGGCTCATCATCCCTCAGATGATAGACCAGTTTGACAAGTTGGGCGAGGTATTTACCCGTTGGATTCACCAGACTACGCACACCAATAACCTGACGGTGATGATACGCGACTGGTTGCAAGCCAACCAAGACCAGGTAGAGCATTTCTTGAAGAGCAAAGACTTCAGCGATGCTCTCAAGACCTCGATGCCTAAGGTGTTCTCAGTATTGGGGCAAACGGCAAACATCATCATCAGCATCGTAGCATCGATGATTACCTTATTATATATGTTCTTCATCCTTTACGACTATGAGACGTTGACCGCCAACTGGGTGCGCATTTTTCCGAAGAAGAACCGGCCTTTCTGGCACTCTCTGATGAAGGACGTAGAGCGAGAACTGAACAACTATATCCGTGGCCAGGGCATGGTAGCCCTGTGCATGGGCATCATGTTCTGCATCGGGTTTACCATTATCGGTTTCCCGATGGCGATAGGTTTGGGCATTCTGATAGGCATCATGGACTTGGTGCCGTATCTGCATACTTTCGCCCTCATCCCGACGGCATTTCTTGCCATGCTCAAGGCGGCAGATACAGGACAGAACTTTTGGGTGGTCTTCGGCTTGGCATTCCTGGTATTCTGCGTAGTACAGATCATTACCGACATGATAGTAACTCCTAAGATTATGGGCAAGGCGATGGGGCTGAACCCTGCCATCCTACTCTTGAGTCTCTCGGTATGGGGAGCTTTGTTGGGTTTCATCGGCTTGATTGTCGCCCTACCTCTCACCACCCTTCTCATAGCCTATTGGCAGAGATATGTAACGAGAGAAAAGCCACAACACAGCGAAGAAACAGCCCAAAACGAAGAAATTTCGCAAAAAACATGTTAAATATTTGGCAGTTTCAAAAATAAGTTGTACCTTTGCACTCGCTTTTGAAACATAAAGCATTGGATTGACTCGCTAGCTCAGCAGGTAGAGCACAACACTTTTAATGTTGGGGTCATGGGTTCGAGCCCCATGCGAGTCACGCTAATAATTAGGCAGTTATCTATTTTAGGTAACTGCTTTTTTCGTTTATATTCGTCAGTTTACAACATTTTCTGTAAACCAAGATGTAAACCGAGATTCAAATGAAAGAGACAATTAAAGTAGTTTGCTATAAGTCTAAGACTCTTAGCAATGGCGAGCATCCAATCATGGTTTGCGTCAACAAAGACGGAAAGAGAAAATATCAAAGTCTAGGAATTTCCATCAAAGAGGAGCTTTGGGATTTTAAGAAGAATCTCCCTAAGCCTAAATGTCCAAATAGAGATAAAATCACACTTATCATCCACAACCATATAAGTGAACTTGAAAAGGCTGCATTAGACAAGAAAATGGCAGGAGCAGATTTCACAGCCTCAACACTATTGGAAGCCTCAGCATCTAACAATGGTACAGTCACAACCGTAGGAGAATGCTTTCTAAAGTACATTCAGAACTTAGTGGATGAAAAGAGAGTGAGATATGCAGGAATGCTACAGATTTCCTATTCTTCGTTCATCAAGTTCAATAAGCATCTTGACATACCTTTTGCCGACATAACAATAGGATGGCTAAAGAAATATGAATGTTGGATGAAGAAGAACGAATTATCCACAAGCACGACTAGCACCAGACTGAGACATCTGAGAGCTGTTTTTAATTATGCCATATCAGAGCATCTTATCAAGAATGACTGCTACCCATTCAAGGCATACAAAATTTCAAAGCTCAATACTCAAACAGCTAAACGAGCTATCACCAAGGATGAAATCAAGAAGATTATCAGACACCAAGGTAAGACCCCTATGGAAATACTAGCTATCGACCTGTTTACATTCTCTTACTTCATGGCAGGAATCAACTTCATTGATATGGCATACCTCCAGAAATCTGACATCGTGGATAATCACATCAGATACTACAGAAAGAAGACCAAAAAGCTCATCAACATACCGATTCAGTCTAAGGCGATGGAGATAATAACTAAATATCAGAAGGAGGATTCTCCTTACATCTTCCCAATCCTATCTCCATTCCACAAAACTGAGGTTCAAAAAGCCAACCGACTTCACAAGGTGTTAGCTAAAGTCAACAAGCACTTGAAAGAACTTGGCAAAGAGTTGAAACTTCCCATGCCATTGACCACCTATGTAGCCAGACACTCATTTGCCACAGTACTAAAGCGTGCAGGTGTAGCTACATCTATCATTAGTGAGTCACTTGGACATAGTTCAGAGCACATCACACAGGTTTATCTTGATAGTTTCGACAATGAACAGATAGATAAAGCGATGAAGAATCTGCAATAAGAGACCTAAATAATAAGGAGAAAACTATTTTTTGGACAGAAATAATAAAGGTTGGTCAAAGTTACAAAAAAGGAGCATAAAATTAGAAAAAAGTCTCTTTTTATTTTGTACATTCAAAAACTTCTATTATCTTTGCAGCCC
>CAVKLF010000061.1:0-12528 GCA_963657075.1 bacterium
TACGCTGAGGCTTCTCAGTGGGAGGAGAAGGCTAAGGATTTGGCTGCTCGTTTCATCAAGAACTTCAAGAAGTACGAGACCAACGAGGCTGGTAAGGCTCTCGTTGCTGCAGGTCCACAGCTCTAATTCGATATTTCGAACCAAGACTACATACGGAATCCCGTTTCTCGCAAGAGAAGCGGGATTTCTTGGTTTCTGCACACTCTTAATCACTAAAAAATATAAAAAACGGCTCTAAAATGAATAATTTGCCTAATAATAAGGCGAAAATGGCACGTATTTGAGGAATTCTCTGTAAATTTGCAGCTAAATTTAAAAACGGACAGAATGAAGAAAAAGTTTTTCGCCTTCGTGGCGATGATGATAGCAGCTCTTTCGCTATCTTCTTGCTTGAGCAGCGACGATACTACGACGGAATATACACATGATACAGCCATTACGGCTTTCTCGCTAGGTTCGCTCGATAGATGGACTAAGACTACAGCAGGAAAAGATACCTTGCTGAAGGCTAACATAACTGGCTCTAACTATAAGTTTTACATCGACCAGACGCTTAGAAAGATTTACAATCCTGATTCCTTGCCTTGTGGGGTAAGGGATACTGCCGTCTTGGCTACCATCACCAGCAAGGAGAGCAGTCCTATCCTGTTGATGGACATTGATAAGACCGATTCTATCGCTGCCTATTATTCCAGCTCCGATTCCATCAATTTTTCTAAACCACGCTACATGCGTGTATACAACAATGACTTTTCTGCTTACGTAGAGTATGAGGTAAAGGTGAATGTGCATCAGGAAGAAGCTGATGTGTTCAACTGGAAACCTCTTACCGCGACAGCCAATGCAGCCCTGAGCTCGCTCACCGACCTCAAGGTGGTGGCAGCCAATGGCTACATCTACGTCTTTGGCAAGGCAGATGGCGCCTTGAAGATATACAAGACAAGCAATACTGATGGCGCTAGCTGGACAGCCGTAGAACCCAACCAGGCTTTTACTGCCGAGGATTATCAGAATGCAGTGGTCATGAACGACAACTTCTACCTGCTCAGCAATGGCAAGGTATATACTTCTGCCGACGCTGCGACATGGACGCTTGTTAAAGAGATAGGAAGCCTTCAGCAACTCATCGGAGCGAGCAGCAATTATCTCTACGCTTACCAAGGGGTAGAGATTGATCATACGTCTACCCGTGAAAACGCTCAAAGTTCGTGCACGCCTGATGGTATTCTTGTTTCCAAGGACAAGGGCGCTACATGGACATCTATGATGTTGGATGCTGATGCAACCCTTCTCCCAACGAAGAACGTGAGCCTGAATGTGGCTCCTATCCGTTCTACCAAGAATGCTGAGAATGTGGTACTTATGGGTACTCGGCCTGAGAGCGGTGATACCATCGCCACCACATGGACTCATATGGTAGATTACTCTAGCAATGCTTCTGCTTCTGCATGGAACTATCTCGAACTCGATAAAAACCAACCTAACAAGATGCCAATGATGGACGAGGTGCTAGTCTGTGCTGCAGATACAGGCTTTGTGGCACTCGGAAGCAATGGCAAATGGTATAAGAGCAAGGATACAGGACTCAACTGGGAGGTAGATACACTGGTTACTCTGCCTACAGATTTCTCGGGCGCTCTGCGATTCGGTTTCTGTCGTGATGAGAATAACTACTACTGGGTAATCAATGGTGGCCGAGTATGGAAGGGCCGCTTCAATAAGGACGGATGGCGCAAGGAACAGACCATATATCAATAAGGTATATATATTAAATAGGTGTAATCATGACTAAACACTTTCGCGTCATCTTTCTGCTAGCTGTGCTTGTTTTCATGCCAGCGCAGGAAAGTAGGGCGCAAGACGACCCACAATATCGCATGGAGATAGGAGCAGGCCTTGGGCTTGTAAGCTATGAGGGTGACTTCAATGGCAACATCTTCAGTGGTATGCAGCCGATGGGTGCCTTGGTGGGGAGATACAACTTCGATCCCTATAAAGACTTGCGACTCAATATCGGGGTAGGCAAGTTGAAAGGTTCGTCAGACAAGGTTGACACCTACTATCCCGAGTTGCAGGATGCTCCTTATTCATTTAGCCATACGGTGGTGGATGCCAGCCTCGTTTTTGAATATAACTTCTGGCCTTATGGTACAGGACGCGACTACCGAGGCGCCAAACGGCTTACGCCGTTTATCTTTGGCGGACTGGGAGCTACCTATGTAAAAGGAACCCAAAAGAATGTGTTTACGGGAAACGTACCTTTGGGTATCGGAGCGAAATATAAAGTAAACGAGCGGCTGAACGTGAGTCTCGACTGGACGATGCACTTCTCGCTAAGCGATGAGTTGGATGGGGTAAAAGACCCTTATCTCGTAAAGAGCAGCGGAGCCTTCAAAAACACAGACTGCTACTCGATGCTGCAACTATCGCTGACTTACAGCTTTAGTGCTAAATGTAGAACATGTAATAAAGAAGAATAATGGCAAGCAATTTAGATATGGACAGAATACCTCAGCATATTGCTATCATCATGGATGGCAATGGACGTTGGGCAACAGAGAGAGGCAAGGATCGCAGCTATGGTCATCAGGCTGGAGTGGATACGGTACGTCGCATCACCTCGGAGTGTACCCGTCTGGGCGTAAAGTACCTTACCCTCTACACCTTCTCTACCGAAAACTGGAATCGCCCAGCCGATGAGATAGCAGCCCTGATGGGATTGGTGCTCACCTCGCTCGAAGATGAAATCTTCATGAAGAACAATGTGCGCTTTCAGGTCATCGGCGACATCAAGCGCTTGCCACAGCAAGTACAGGACAAGCTTCAGGAAACCATGGACCATACCGCACAGAATGACACCATGACCATGGTGGTGGCACTGAGCTACTCATCTCGCTGGGAAATTATGAAGGCGATGAAAGAGACGGTATGCGAGGCATTAAGCAATGGCTCTTGTCCTACTGGAAGTTACGAGGAGATAGAAAAACAACTTACCGAAGAGAACTTCGAGAAGCATCTGGAAACCTCCTTCATGCCCGACCCTGACCTTCTGATACGTACGGGTGGCGAGCTTCGCATCAGCAATTATCTGCTTTGGCAGATAGCTTACTCAGAGCTATACTTCTGCGATACTTACTGGCCAGACTTCAATGAAGAAGACCTCCATCAGGCGATAGCGAGCTATCAGGCTCGTCAGCGCCGTTTTGGCAAGACGGAGAGACAAGTGGAGGAAGAAAACAAGTAGGGCTTCTTGCCTTTCGAGGTGGAAGCTACCCCAAAATAACATATAAGAAAGAATACATTATATATAATAAGGTATCAATGAATAAAATAAGAAAGATTTTCATCCTGCTATTCGCTGTAATGGCAAGTGTGCAGATGCAGGCACAAGATAAAATCGTAAACCCAGACATCTCGTATGCCGGCACTCCCCGTACCCTGATACTTGGCGGTATCAATGTGTCGGGCGTAGAGGGCTACGAAGACTATGTGCTTACAGGAATCTCTGGCCTGACGGTGGGCGATGAGATAGAAGTGCCTGGCGACGAAATCACCAATGCAGTGAAACGTTACTGGAAACATGGACTTTTCTCCAAGGTTTCTATCGCAGCCGATTCTATCGTGGGTGAAAAACTTTATCTGCATGTCTATCTCGCAGTGCGTCCTCGCATATCTACCATCAACTATTTGGGATTGAAGAAGAGCGAGCGTGAGGATATGGAGCAGAAACTCGGTATGGTAAAGGGTACACAGGTAACCCCTAATATGCTGGATCGTGCCAAGATTCTCGCCAAGAAATACTTTGATGACAAGGGATTCAAAAATGCTGATATTCAGATTAATCAGCGCGATGACGTGGCCAACAAGGGACAGGTGATACTCGATGTAGTGGTAGACAAGAAGGAGAAAATCAAGGTACATCAGATTACCATTGAGGGTAATGAAAAACTTTCCGATAAGAAGATTAAGGGTAGCTTCTTCACAAAGGGTGCTTTTGCCAAGACTCACGAGGCAGGTAAGTTTGCTACTTTCTTCAAGTCTAAGAAGTACACCCCTGAGCGTTGGAAGGAGGACAAGCAGAAACTTATCGACAAATATTACGAGCATGGTTATCGTGATGCCCAAATCCTGGCAGATACTGTAAGCAACTATGATGCAAAGCATGTAAACATCAAGATTAAGGTAGACGAGGGTAAGCAGTACTTCCTCCGTAACATTACTTGGGTAGGCAATACCGTGTACTCCACCGATTACCTCAATGCCGTGCTCGGCATGAAGAAGGGTGACGTATACAACCAAAAGGTGCTCCACAAACGTCTCAATGAGGAGGATGATGCTGTGGGCAACCTATATTATAACAATGGTTACGTATTCTCTAATATCAATCCTGCCGAGGTTAATATCGACAATGATTCTATCGACTTGGAGATGCGTGTGCAGGAGGGACCTCAGGCTTACTTGAGCCATGTACGTATCAATGGTAACACCCGTCTCTATGAAAATGTGGTGCGTCGTGAACTTCGTACCAAGCCAGGCGACCTCTTCTCTAGAGATGCCTTGATGCGATCTGGCCGTGAGTTGGCTTCCATGGGACACTTCGACCAGGAAAAGATAGATCCTAAGGTGCTGCCTAACTACGAGGACGGTACTGTGGACATCAACTATAATTTGGAGCAGAAGAGTAACGACCAGATAGAGTTCTCGCTCGGATGGGGACAGACTGGTGTCATCGGACGTGTGGGCTTGAAACTCAACAACTTCTCTATGGCCAACCTCTTTAATAAGAATAAGGAACATCGTGGTATCATGCCCATTGGTGATGGAGAGGTGCTGAGCATTGGTGCACAGACCAACGGTACCTACTATCAGAG
The DNA here is from genome assembly GCA_963657075.1 of bacterium. GTDB lineage: Bacteria > Bacteroidota > Bacteroidia > Bacteroidales > Bacteroidaceae > Prevotella. The sequence continues at coordinate 4,872 of CAVKLF010000061.1, forward strand.
CTACAACGTAAGCTACTCTACCAACTGGTTTGGTGGCAAGCGTCCTATCCAGTTCAGTGTGGGTGCCTACTATAGCAAGAGTACTGACGTATCTAGCAACTACTACAACAGTGCCTATATGAACAACTATTATAGCTACATGTATGGTTATGGTAGTGGCTACTACAATACTTACGAGAACTATTATGATCCAGACAAGTACATCCAGATGGTGGGTGTAAGCCTCGGTTGGGGTAAGCGCCTCCGTTGGCCAGACGACTACTTTACCTTGTCGGTACAGTTGGCCTACCAGCGTTACATGATGAAGAACTGGAGCTACATGTTGATGCAGAACGGTAATGCGAACAACCTCAACATCACGATTGCACTGAACCGTACATCTACAGACAACCAACTCTTCCCACGTCGTGGTTCAGAATTTGAGGCAAGTGTCAACTTGACCCCACCATGGAGCTTGTTCGACAACAAGGATTACAAGAATCTGGCTACCGATGCCAACTCTCCTACCTATTCACTGGAGCAGCAGGAGAAGTACCGCTGGATAGAGTACCACAAGTGGAAGTTTAAGTCAAGAACCTATACCGCCTTGACTGGTGGCCAGAAGTGCTTCGTCTTGATGACCCGTGTCGAGCTGGGCTTGCTCGGAGCATACAACAAGTACAAGAAGAGTCCATTCGAGACCTACTATGTAGGTGGTGACGGAATGAGCGGTTACTCATCATACTACGGTGAAGAGACCATCGGTCTCCGTGGTTACGAGAACGGTTCAGTATCATATAGTCCAACGACAGGTTATTATGCTTATGCATACGACCGTTTCTCGCTGGAGCTTCGCTATCCATTCCTGCTCGGTAACACCACCATCTATGGCTTAGGCTTCGTAGAAGCAGGTAACGCTTGGTACGACACCAAGAAGTTCAATCCATTCAGCATGAAGCGTAGTGCCGGTCTCGGTGTGCGTATCTACTTGCCAATGGTAGGTTTGATGGGTATCGACTGGGCTTACGGTTTCGACAAAGTATGGAACGGAAGCAGCTATAAGAAGGGTGGAAGTCAGTTCCACTTCATCTTGGGCCAGGAGTTCTAATATAAGTGAAGAGTGAAGAACGAAGAGTGAAGAATTATTTTTGTTCAATTAAAATGAAGAAGATAGTATTGGTGCTCGTGATGGCTGTAGCAGCCATCACGGCACATGCACAGAAATATGCACTTATCGACATGGAGTATATTCTGAAGAATGTGCCAGCCTATGAGCGTGCCAATGAGCAGCTCAATCAGGTGAGTCGAAAGTGGCAAGCCGAAGTAGAGGCTCTCAATATGGAGGCTAGTACCATGTACAAGAATTATCAGAACGAGGTGGTGTTCCTCTCGCAGGAGCAGAAGAAGAGCAAGCAAGATGCCATTATGCAGAAGGAGAAGGAAGCTAGCGATCTCAAGAAGAAATACTTCGGCGCTGAGGGCGAACTCTACAAGAAGCGCGAGGCACTGATGGGACCTATCCAGGAGGAAATCTACAATGCGGTAAAGGAAATATCAGACCTGCGTGGATACTCCCTCGTACTAGACCGCGCCAGCAACAGCGGCATCATCTTTGGGTCGCCAAAGATAGATATTAGCAATGAAGTGCTCCAAAAATTAGGTTATTCCAAATAATAATCGTATATTTGCAGCCGATATGTCTCTTGTGGCGTAGTAGCCACGCAGAGAATCATCAATTAGAATTAATAATTAAATAGAATAGAAAGAAATGAAAAAGCTTATTTTAATGTTGATGCTTTGCGCACCAATGACAATGATGGCTCAGAAGTTTGGTAAGGTAAATACACAGCAGATTATGCAGGCTTTGCCAGATGTTTCCAAGGCTAATGGCGAGATGGAAGCACTCCAGAAGCAGAAGGACAATGACCTGAAGGCTATGCAGGATGAGTTCCAGCGCAAGTATGAAGCATATCAGAAAGACCAGTCTACCATGGGTGCTACCATGAAGCAGCAGAAGGAGACTGAGCTTCAGACGCTCAATCAGAAGATTCAGCAGGCTTACCAGGATGGTCAGCAGGAGTTGCAGAAGAAGAGCAACGAGTTGATGCAGCCTATCGTGGCTAAGGTCAAGGCTGCTATCGAAGCTGTAGGCAAGGCTGGTAACTATACATACATCTTCGAGGATGGAGCAGCTGTTTATACAGGCGCCAACGTGGTAGATGTAACCAAGGAGGTACAGTCTAAGATCAAGTAATCTTTAGCACACAAAAGTTAGCTACATATCACGAGGGCAGGCCGTAGTGCTTGCCCTTGTTTCTCAATATCGTAAGGCATTCCTTGCCACTATATTAAATAAGGTAATTCATCATGAAAAAGAATCTCTTCCTTTTGGCTTTTGCTCTCATGACGATGACAGCTTCTGCCCAGCAAACTGCTCTGGCATCATCCCAGCCTGCTGCCGCTACTCCTGCGTTACGCTTTGGCTACTTCAGCTTCGAGCAAGTGTTCCATACCATGCCTGGTTACACTCTAGCTAAGCATAATATGGATGAGCTTCGTGCCAAGTATGATGCGGAGACTCAGCGTGCCGAGACTGAGTTTAATGCCAAGTACGAGGAGTTCTTGGATGGTCAGCGTTCTTTTGCCAAGACCATTTTGGAAAAGCGACAGGCTGAACTGCGTGAATTGATGGAGAAAAACATGGCCTTCAAGGCTGAGGCTGCTCGCCTCTTGGCTGAGGCAGAGAAGGAGGCGTATGCTCCCCTCATAGCCAAGGTAAATGCCGAGGCTCAGAAGATAGGGCAAGAGAAAGGTTTTGCCTTTGTTCTCAATACCGACAACAATGCCGCCCCTTATCTCAGTGCTGAGATGGGCGAGGATATTACAGCGCAGCTGAAGGAGAACTTAAAATGATGTTGCCTTCTTATCCAGGTCCTATCGGAATCTTTGATTCTGGCTATGGTGGGCTTACCATCCTCCATGGGTTGCGCCAGGTGTTGCCTCAGTACGACTATATGTATCTGGGCGACAATGCGCGTGCTCCATACGGTTCGCGATCGTTCGAGGTGGTATATAAATTCACCCGTCAGGCGGTCATCAAACTCTTCTCCATGGGTTGCCATCTTGTCATCTTAGGATGTAATACGGCTTCAGCCAAGGCTTTGCGTACCATTCAGCAGAGAGACATCCCTGAGCTAGACCCCGACCGTCGAGTGCTGGGCATTATTCGCCCTACAGCCGAGGTGATAGGCGACCTGACCAAGAGCCGTCATGTGGGTATTCTTGCCACGGAGGGAACTATCAAGAGTGAAAGCTACAAGATGGAGATAGGCAAACTCTTTCCTGATATTGTAGTAAGCGGAGTGGCTTGCCCTCTGTGGGCAGCTATCGTAGAAGCCAATGAGGCAGACAGTCCTGGTGCCGACTATTTTGTGAAAAAGCGAATCGACCAACTGATGCGCAAGGATGCCGACATCGACACCATTATCTTGGGTTGTACCCACTATCCGCTGCTGATGAGCAGTGTAGTAAAGAATATTCCTGATGGAGTGAGGGTAGTGCCACAGGGGCAGTATGTGGCCAACAGCCTCAAGGACTATCTGGCCCGCCATCCGCAGATGGAGAGGATGATTACCCAGCAGGGTTCCTGCCAGTATCTTACAACGGAGAGCGAAGACAAGTTTAAGGAATCGGCGCAGATCTTCCTCCATGAGAGGGTAGATGTGACGCATGTAGACCTGGAGTAAATTACAATTAACAACTGAATCAGTTACAATTCTGAATTATGCAAGAAACAAGACAAAACCGTATATCAAGACTCCTCCAGAAGGAGCTGAGTCTTATCTTCCAGTCACAGACTCGTATGATGCATGGCGTGATGGTGAGCGTTACCAAGGTGAAGGTAAGTCCAGACCTCAGTATCTGCACAGCCTATCTGAGCGTGTTCCCTTCAGAGAAGGGTGAGGAAATATTGAAGAATATCAACTCCAATGAGAAGACGATTCGCTATGACTTAGGTAAGAGGGTGCGCAACCAATTGCGTATCATTCCTGAGTTGAGATTCTTTATCGATGATAGCCTCGACTATCTGGAGCGCATCGACGAACTCTTGAAAAAGTAAAGTAGTAAAAAGGCAGACCGATGAATTTTCCGTTCTTCATAGCTCGTAGGTATCTCTTCTCCAAGAAGAGTACGCATGTCATCAATATCATTAGCTCCATCTCTGTAATAGGTGTAGCTGTGGCTACGATGGCACTTGTCATCGTGCTGAGCGTGTTTAATGGTTTTCATGACTTGGTGGCTACGCTTTTCACTAGTTTTGACCCGCAACTCAAGGTGGTTCCTGTGGAGGGGAAAACCGCACCTGCCGATGACCCGATACTCACTGAGATTCGCCAGTTGCCACAAGTGGATGTAGCTACGGAGACGGTGGAAGACCAAGCCTTGGCAGTCTATCAAGACCGGCAGACCATGGTGATGATTAAGGGTGTGGACGACAATTTCTCTGAATTATCGCATATCAACGACATCTTGTATGGGGATGGTACCTTCTCTCTCCATGCTGCCAACTTGCAGTATGGAACGGTGGGTATCCGCCTGGCACAGACGCTTGGCATTGGTGCCCAATGGGATGGCTTCCTCAGGATTTATGCACCCAAGAAGGAGGGGCAGTTGGTCGATTTGTCTAACCCTGGAGATGGCTTTGTGGCAGATTCGCTCAATTCTCCTGGTGTGCTCTTTGCCGTCAAGCAGTCTAAGTACGATAAGAATTATATCGTTACCTCCATCGCTTTTGCCCGTAATCTCTTCGGGCAACAGGGCATGTTGTCTGACTTGGAACTACGACTGAAACCAGGCAGCGATCTCAATGCTGTAAAGGAACAGATGCAGCAGATAGCTGGCAAAAAATACAAAGTACTCGACCGGTTTGAGCAGCAAGAGGATACCTTCAAGATTATGTCCATCGAGAAGTTGATGGCTTATATCTTCCTGACCTTCATACTCGTGGTGGCATGCTTTAATGTTATCGGTTCGCTCTCCATGCTTATCATTGACAAAAAGAACGACGTTGTTACGTTGCGTAATCTCGGTGCCAACGACAAACAGATTACTCGCATATTCCTCTTCGAGGGCAGAATGATAGCTGTGATAGGTGCTGTGATAGGCATCGGGTTGGGCTTGCTGCTATGCTTGCTCCAGCAGCAATATGGCTTTGTGAGACTTGGCGACTCCGAAGGGTCGTTTATCGTGGATGCTTATCCGGTAAGTGTGCATTATTGGGATGTGGCTGTCATTTTTGTCACGGTGATTGCCGTGGGATGGCTTGCCGTATGGTATCCTGTGAGGTCTCTCAGCAAGCGACTGCTCGGTTAGTAAGCCGATATTGAACATACGAATATAGACAATACACCTAGATGCAATTCCCCTTGTAGCTAGGTGTGTTTTTTTGATGCTTAGGTAGGAAAGTTTTTTTCTCCTACTGATCAGAAGTATTTATGTGGGGCAATGTTATTTCTTTCTGATGAGGGTTAGTCCGTCTCTCAGTGGTAGGATGACGACTTCTACGCGAGGGTCTTTGGCTATCAAGTCATTGAATGCCTTGATGCCTTTGGTCTGGTGGTCATGGTCGTAGGCTGGGTCGATGACGTGACCATCCCATAAGGTGTTGTCGGCGAGGATGAACCCACCTGGATTCAAGATGCGGAGTACCATCTCATAAGTCTCGATGTAGGTACGCTTGTCGCCATCTATGAAAGCCATGTCGAACATCACGCCTAGCTTAGGTGCTTCTACGTTGGCATCGCCAATGCGGAAGTCTATCTTGTCGGCAACCTCGCATCCTTCTATCCAAGGACGAGTGAAATCTTCCATCTCATCGTTGATCTCGAAGGTGTAGAGTTTGCCGCCCTGCTGTAGCCCCTGTGCCAGGCAGATGGCACTATAGCCGCTAAAGGTGCCCACCTCCAAAATATTCTTGGGGCGTATCATCTGCACGAGCATCTTAAGTAGTCTGCCCTGTATGTGTCCGCTGGCCATGCGCCCATGAATGGTATGGATATTGGTGGCACGATAGAGACGGTAGAGGTAATCGCCCTCTGGCTCAATGTGTTGTGTGATGTATCGGTCGATGAGTTCTGTTTCAGTCATAATCAGTGTAGGGTAATGAATCCCCAAGCGAATTTAGTTGTCTTTCTGTGCCAGGATGCCTGCGATAGCGAGGTCGTAAGATGCGAGTCCGAAGCCGCAGATTACACCAAGGCAAGCACAAGAGATGTATGAGTGATGGCGAAACTCCTCACGTTTGTGAACATTGGAGATGTGTACCTCCACGCAAGGACATTTCAAGCTGCGGATGCAGTCTTGCAGGGCGATGCTGGTATGGGTGTAGGCACCCGCATTGAGCACCACGCCATCATAAGAAAACCCCACCTCCTGCAACTTGTTGATGAGTTCTCCCTCTATATTACTCTGATAGTAATCGATCTCAATGTCAGGGTACTTGGCTTTCAGTTGAGGAAGGTAACTCTCAAAAGAATTGCTGCCATAGATGCCCGGCTCTCGCACACCCAGGAGGTTCAGGTTAGGACCATTGATGATTTGTATCTTCATAATCATGCGATTTTTATATGCTGTAATCAATTTATTTTGTATCTTTGCAAAGAAATCTTGATGCAAAGGTAAGAATAAAAATGCAAATAGACAAGAAATGGAGAATGAAATTATAAAGAACTATATCAGATACCTCAAGCTGGAGCGAAATTATTCGCAAAATACACTTGATGCCTATCGCCACGACTTGCAATTTCTGATGGAGTATGCTAAGGAGAACGATTTGGCTCTGCTGAAGTTTAAATTGGAGGATTTGGAGACTTTCTCTGCGAGCCTGCATGACAAGGGAATCGGTGCCCGATCGCAGGCTCGTATACTGAGTGGCGTGCGTTCATTTTACCATTTTTTGGTGCTCGATGACTATATTCAGGACGACCCTACGGAACTCTTGGTGTCCCCACAGATTGGCCAACATCTGCCCGAGTACCTGACTGTGGAGGAAGTGGACATGATGGAGGCTGCCATAGACCTCTCCAAATGGGAGGGACAACGCAACAAGGCTATTATCGAGACACTCTTCTCCTGCGGACTCCGTGTTACCGAACTTGTTAACCTGAAGAAAAGCGACGTCTTCGAAGAGGAGAAGTTTATTCGGGTGCATGGTAAGGGGAATAAGGAAAGGCTAGTCCCTATATCGGGGAAGGCACTGAAGGAGATAGGCTTATGGTACTTAGACCGCAATCTGATGAATATCAAAGCCGGGGAGGAGGACTATGTGTTCTTGAATCGCCGTGGAGCCCATCTCACTCGTACCATGATACTGATTATGATCAAGAATACAACCCTCGATGCTGGCATCAAGAAGACCATTTCCCCTCATACCCTCAGGCACAGTTTTGCCACGGCATTGCTTAAGGGTGGGGCAGACCTCAGGGTAATACAAGCCCTCTTGGGGCACGAGAGTATAGGCACCACCGAGGTGTACACGCACCTGGAAACTTCCGACTTGCGGAAGGCCATTCTGGAACATCACCCTCGAAACATCAAACGTAGCAAGGAGTAAAGTCTTTATATTCAACTATAAATGCTCAATTTTTCAAGGGAAAGTGACGGAATCTGAAAAAATATG
>CAVKLF010000062.1:0-12335 GCA_963657075.1 bacterium
TGCGAGGGGGCGCAACCGAAACCTCGTTTTTTAATTCGTGCTTCATTGACAATTCAACAAACAGGATGTCTTGCATCCTCTTTCGCAGGGTAAGCACACTTATTTCAATTGCCCTTTACACATGGCTTCTGCGTATTGCATCACGTCACGCATAAATCCCAAATTCACCTTCGTTATTTCCCCTCGTTCCACATATTCGAGTTGTTTTTTGAATATCATGGGGTCGCTCTCGTAGAAATCAATGAGAAAATATCTCAACCACATCTTTACACTTTTGGGGCGTGGAAGGTTTAATACTCTGAGAATTAATGCCGAGACCTTTATTTGGGTGAGCCAATCAAACTTTACGCAACACCCATCTTCGCCTACGAAGCAGGCAAACAGGTGCGCAGAACTTTCGCTTCTGTCGATGGAAATCTGGAAGCAGTCTATCTGATACTTGTCTCTCAGATTTTCCGTCAGGCACAGCAGGTGTTCTACCTTTGTGGATGCTTTAACCATAAATGTAATCTCTCTGAGAATCTTCATATTAGCACGAGGAACAAAGCCTCTGAACTTCAAGATTCTGTCCATGATTTCCTGCACTTTTCCTTCATAATCGGCATTCTGCCAATACTCTGGAGTTTTCTTTAGACCTTCTTTTCGATGGTCGTTAATTGTAAATACGTTGTCTATCATATATATAACTTTTTAGTTTAATTCTGAATTGTCATTTTTTCCACAGGTCACCATCTCGATATGTATGCTTTATCTCATAGATAAATGCGATGATGATGGCAGCTATGACAACAGCTAAAGCAATGCAAAATGTTTTCATCTTAGTCCTTTTTATTCATCTTTTCTGAAAAATCAGCCGCAAAGTCTCTTATCGTTTTGCAACTGGAAAACAAGAAACTGCAATTGTACACGTGTCTTGGGTTTCTGTCTTCAATGGTCTTGGCTATCGTTATGCCAACCTCCGTGTTTGGAAAGAACATGTATATTTTCTCATATCCATCCGTTTCTACAACCATGGAAATGTAGTTCTTAACGTGTGACATGATGTAGTAATCACATCCATCCGGCAATTGCAGAAATGTCTTTCTTTGTATTGACAGGAAAGAAAGGTAGTCAGGAAAGTCGAAGAAGAGACAACAACTCTTGCTGTCTGCCTTTTTCTTGTTGTAGATTGCTACATAACCTTGGTTTTTCAAGGTCATAGGCTCTTCCATGCACTTGGGATTTATAAATTCTATTCCTCCGTTGACATTCTTTATCCCATATCCCCGGTAAACTCGGTTGAGAGAGGAATATTCAACATGAAAGAGATTGGTGTTCATAGCCCACAGCTCAGAACCATGTTTCTCCTGCAGGACTTTCCTTTCCTTGTCTGTCATTGAAACCAAATGCAGGTATTCTCCTATATGGCATGGCTTTAAATAGATATTACGCTTCATACTCGTTCTTTAAGAAGTTCTTCAAATTGTTGGGCAGTATTCCCCAACGAAAAATAATCACTGATGTCTTTCTCTTGTTTTGTTCCTTTCAAAGGAAGCTGTAAGCGAGATACGTTGAACTTGCCCTTGAATGTCTCTACACGCATCGTGGACTCTTGTATGCCTGTAGCATCGGTGTCATAGAGAAACACTATCTTCCCGAACCTTTTTGCCAAATCTTCCATCATAGATTCTGGCACCTTGGCAGTCTCGCTGTTGAGCGCAATCCCACGAAAGCCGTGAGCGGCAAGCGAAAGAACATCCTTTTCTCCTCCTGTTATGAACACGAACTCGCCTGTCTGAGGAAGCTGCTCCCATCCGAATACGTATGGTTTGGGAAGCTCTCCTGCGTACATGAATCGTGTTTCAGACTTTGGACGATAGAATTTCATTCCAAGGCCATTGTTAAAGACATATCCGTATATTGGCAGAATTTCATTGCTTACGATTCCAAAGCTTTTTTCATCTTGCTTCACAAAGGTGCAGCTTTGAATGCTCCTCACGTTGTATTCGGAGAGTGTGTGCTCTCCTATGCCGTAGCGTTTCCAATAATCCAACTCCTTCTTGGAAAAAGGCTTTTGGATAGCCTTAAACTCCTTTATGGAACTAAGTTGGTTATTGCTTCCGCAAGAAACCACCTTTCTCGGTTGGGTTGTCTTGCCTTGGAATCCCTTGTCATAGGACGTAAATACATTGAGGCACATATCCTTGTCTATCTGCTCCAACACCTGCTTGAAGTCGTTTCTTATGTTGTAGCACAGCAGCTTTGCGACAATCGCAAAGCAATTGCCACAAAAATTACTATCTCCATAGTCCTGGAGGTAGTAGTAACTGCCACCTCCTGGTGTTGTGTTCTTGTAAATCTTACAAGAGGCTTTCTCGTCGTTTCTATAGGGGTTGCGGAACTTTCTGGCGGTGCAGGAGTCTCCAAGATAATGCTTGAAGACATCAAGACCTCCGTTCGTTTTCTCCAAAATCAGTGCTGCTTCATTCATAATTATATGCGTTTTTGCCCATTTGCGTGCGTTTTACGGCACTTTCTCCGTTCTGGCGTATAACTTTACCATTCTTCAAAGAAAACGGCAAGAATGGATATTTTTAGCGTTTTGCCCTAAAATTGATGTCCGGCAGGTGAACCACCTCCATCACTTCATTGAATCTTTCGGCAAGCCTGTCACCGTATTTTGAGCGGATGCCGGATAGTGGCAAGTTCGTGGTGAGGATGGTCGTAAGCATCTTGTCATAGCGGTATGACAACAGTTGCTCAATAGGCTTATAGCGGTTGCCATATTCACAAAAGTCTGTTTCTTCCGTGCCTAACTCGTCAATGGCAAGAATGTAGGTGTTGGCGCATCTCTCAAACTTGTCCCTATTTCGGACAAATAACTGATAGAGTTCCCTTGCCGTGATAAGCCAGATTCCTGCCTTGGAGCTGAACACGCTTTCTTCACCGTAACTTGGGTCGGGAATATTGCATGAGTTGAAGAATCTTCTTAGCCCCTTCACACAAGTGGTCTTGCCGTTGCCTGTAATGCCGTTGAGAACGAGCCAACAGTGGTCTCGTGCCGTGACAAGCCAGTCTGCAACCTTCTTCACGCTTTCCATCTGTGACGGCTCGGCAACAAACACCTTTTCTCGCAGTTGGACTTCCTGTGCAAAATGATATTGCAGATGCTTGAAACATAAGTCCGGTGTAAACCCGATGTTAGCAACATCCTTCATAGATACCTCCTTCCGAACTTTTTGGTACAAATTTCTCGCCTTTCCAACGTTCTCCATCTGACGAGGCTGGGCGATTGGCATTCTTGTTTTTGCCGATGTTGATTTCAAGCCAGTCATTAAAATGCTCCATGCAGTCTTGCAAACTGTTGTGCTCTGCCCTTCCACGACACACGAGGTCAAGCTGAAATTCTTCCAACTTGCCGACAACCTGACTTGGGCTTGTGAAGCCAAATTTCTTTGCGATGGCTTGCAGCCAAAGCAAATCGTCTTTCATCAAGCCATAGTAGCTTTCTTTCACGACTTTCTTTTGTTCGTTTTCTTTCTCGCCGACATTCACATCTGAAACTTCGACGAAAAATCCCTCGTGTGCGCACGCGGAGGAGGAGGGGGAGGAACTTTCTTTTATTCTTTCTTTCTTATATTCTATCTGTAGTGACACTTCCGTGCCATCTTTGTGTCGGTCTTGTGTCGGTTTTTCTTCAAAGATTGGTGTTACTACTGTGTCACCGTCGTGTCGGTTGTATTCCTCGACACTGGAATAAGTACCATTACCACAAGATGTTACGGGTGCTTTTGGGTGTGTCGGTAGGCTCTTTGTGACACCTTTTTCGATTAAGCTGTTTTTGTGTCTGCATAGTGTCAGTTCTGTGTCGATTGGGTTAAAATCAGTGCTATAACTATCATAATTACAAAGAGTTATAATGCTAATTTGGTGTGTCGGTAAAAACGACACAGCTATTTCGCCAGTTTTTTGAAGTTTTGAGAGGCATGTTCTGATGCTTCGAATTGGCAATCCTGTTTCTCTATTTAGCATTCTGTAACTCGTGATGAGCTGCCACAGCAGGATGCCGTCGGGTTGAGTCACGGGCTCTCCTTTTAACATGAAGTGTACAAGCAAGTGTAACATTTTCGGACTTTTGTAACAGTTCCAATCACGAATGCTTCTATATAACTTTATCCAGTTAGGATTACTTTCGTCAATCCCAATAGGCTGGTATTTGTTGAAATCAACTAATATGACAATCCGCAAATTCTTTACTTTCTTGAACTTTATTTCGTGGGTTTTTGCAAGTTTCGAAAGGCATGTTCTGATGCTTCGAATCGACAATCCTGTTTCTTCTTCCATTTGCCTTAGGGTGGTTAAATTTTCCCCACGTTTAATGAGAATGCCATTTTTTTGGGTGTCTAAGAGATTGGCATTCAGAAGAAGATTCAAATATAGTTGTACCATATTCGTGTCTTCGTACCACTGCCAGTTTATGAAACTGCGTGGAAGTTTTAGCCAACTATTATCAATGTTACTCATATCTTGCTGTTTCTTTGCTTGTTTCATTCATTCCGAGATTGTATTTCTCGACTCTAAAGGAAAATATTAAACTGCCCTTCTTAGTTCTTATATCTATATGATTGACTCCAACCATGACATCACAGAACAAGTCAATCTTTGAGTAATGGCGATGATAACAATAGCGAGACTCTTTTATGATGTACGCTATTCTCTTTAGATTCGCCTGACTCTCTTTTTGACTTGTTGGGTCGTACCAAGAAGGAGCAATCCGATAAAGAAGGCTTAGTAACCATGCAGGTTTGCTTTTACAACAAACGTTACGTTCTATTATGTATTTTTCCATAGGGAACAGTGAAATAGTCTTGCTCTTGGTCAAACAGAGCTTGCAACTCGGATATTTTGTATTCTATCTTACCCGGACGTTTTGCATGAACAGCCAACCTCCCCTCCTTTACCCATCTGCGCACATTGCCTGTACCGAACCTTCTGTAAGCCTCTCGCTGAGAGCAAACCGTCATCGGAGATTTCTTTAGTTTCTCGGAAAGTCGGGTCGCAAGCGCATCTGTCAGCCGTTCCACAAACTCGTCATAAGTAGCGGTGGCTTCATCCAACGTTATTCTTACCATAGTTCTTGTGTTTTTAGATGTTATTTGGAAAAAAATACGACGGCTTGGCAGCCTTCTCCTCATCCGTCGGAAAGCATACTGGATTGTCCTTACCTTTGTACACACCAGCCTTTTCAAGGATGAATCTTACGCCAATCTCGGTATATTCGTATTTCTTAGAGAGGAAAACGAAAACACGATTAGGCGAAACCGCACGTTTCAAAATCAAATCACCATAGTTGTCAAGATAATCTTCGACCATCCTCATTCTTTTCAAATCCTTCTTTGAAAAGAGTTCGTTAAAAATCTTCATTTTTTCTTCGTTCATACTATATTTTTTATTAACTTTGCACCTTGATTGATTTTACTTACCTAAGTATTATCTAATCTTTACGCTTGCAAAGTTAATAAAAAAATTAATTGCAGTATATATAAAACTTATATTTATAACATATTTTAACTTTATCGAGATAATGAATGGGCAAGAATTAAAGAAAATATTAACCAAGCATGGTTACTTATTGAAGGATGTGGCTTCTAAACTTGGACTGACACAACCTAACTTTAGCCAGCTTGTGAAGGTGCAGGATGTTAAATCGGGCACCTTGGAGAGAATTTGTGATGTACTTGGAGTCAAGATGGACTTCTTTTATAAAGGTACACGGTTCTACCCATCCGAAGATACAGGGGCAATGGATGCTGGAACAAATTCCGAAACGAAGGATGATGAGTTAACTTACCTCAGAGGTCAGTTGGCGGCAACGAAAGAGGCTTACAAAACACTGCTTGACAGTATGGCAACAAAGCCATCCAACCCTATGCAGAAAGCCATTTGCGGATAAGGTACAAAACCACAATCATACATCATGATTTCAACAAGGGCAAGAAAGAATAACATATAATAATGTATAGAAATATGTTTCAATAATGTTTTACAGCAACACCTTTGTCTCCGTAAGACAGGAGTTTTTTTGCTGCGGCGCAGGCGGCTGTAGAGGAATAAGATAGACTTTGATATAAGATGATTGGTTAAGGTGATAGAGGGGAGTGCTTCTGATGGGGCGCTTTCCTCTTATCTTGGTTCTATATTATTTAAGGTTAAAATTACAAGAAAAGTAGGAGAAAACTTGGAAAATATAAAAATATTCCGTACTTTTGTCGGAAAATGAGAGATAAAAAGATAGATTATGGAAGCATTGGCAATTACTATGGTTTGGTGTGCAATTGTTGTTGCAGGTTTGATGATATGGATTAATACAAAGTCTGGCAAAAGGTTTTTGGATAATTTGTAGGGTAAGATATGCATTGGGCAAAATAAAATGAAAAAAATAAGATATATAGTGATGGCTTGCATGTGTTTGGCAAGCCTGGGCGTGGAGGCCAGGTCGATGAAAGACTTGCTGGTGTCTATGCCCGATACATTGATGCCTACGCTCGACAAGAGCTTGCGCTTGGAGTTTGCCGAGCTGCAAGAGATGGGCGTGAAGGCGGAGGTAAAGAATCTCTTGGGAGAGGTAAGCGTGATGGATACGCTTACCGCCGACTTTGTGCAGATACGGATGAGCCAAGTGAGCAGCTTGCAGATGAAGAAGCTGCCTGCCGATGGAGGCGACTCGCTGCTCTGCGTGGTGAAGACTTTCGCTGCCCCCGAAAAGGAGAGCGTGCTTTATCTCTTCGACCAAAACTGGAATCAGAAAGATGCCAGCCACCTCTTCTTGCCAAAGCAGGAGCCTCTGGATGTAGCTCATGGCAATGGCGCACAGTCGCTTTCCCACTTGTCTGGCTACCTCATCCAGAAGCCAGACACGATGGAGGAGGAGCGTTTTGCCCAACTGAAAGCGATGATAGAGCCGCGGATGGTAAGCGCAGTACTCTTTCTGCATGATAATTCTATCGTAGTTAGCCTAGCCTCGCCTCTGCTTTCGGCAGAAGACAAAAAACAGGTAAATGCCATCAAACTGCAAAGAAAGTTTAATTGGAGTAGTGGAACATTTAAGGAGAGTTAAAATGCAAAAGAAAATATACGGAAACTCTTGCAGATTACAAGATTATTTGTATCTTTGCAACGTGTTTTTCATGGTATTAGATTATTAAGGTTAATGAAAGATTGGTTGTCGTGAGACAATCAATTTTTTTTGTAAGAAAAGTGATTTTTCACACTTCGTGTGTGAATAGTCGCTTCATAAGCTTAAAAAAAGGTTTGCCGTGATGGCAAGCCTTTTTTGTTTTCTTACGCTAACGTGAAAAATGTACTTAGAAAATAAACAGTCCTACGATGCCGCAGATGACAAGCAATAGGATAGGATTCGTTTTTCTCCACTTCGTAAAATAGAATGCTGCGGCAAACAGGGCTATGCTTGCACCGAAAGCTACTGGGTCTTCCTGGTAAGAACCGAAGTTCTCCTTATTCATCAAGAGTACGGCTGCTGCCGCAATCAGTCCGATGATGGCTGGGCGAAGACCAGCGAAGATGTCTTTTACTATCTTCGAATCCTTATGTGTGATGAGATAGCGGCTGATGAGAATCATGATGATAAACGGCAGCCACATGATGCTGAGGGAGGCGAGCACCGAACCGAGACAAGCCGCCCACTGCGGGTAACCTGCATGCAGGCAGGAGGTATAGCCCACGTATGTGGCACAGTTGATGCCGATAGGGCCAGGTGTAGACTGGCTGATGGCTACGATGTCGGTAAACTCGGCATTGGTAAGCCAATGGTTTTTTACTACGGTCTCGTTGTGAATGAGCGATAGCATCGCATAGCCACCGCCAAAATTGAAGGTTCCAATCTTCGTAAATATGAGGAATAACTTGAGGAATAGCATTTTAATTAAGAATTAAGAATTAAGAATTAATAATTAATAATTGGTTGGCGCATAGCCTTTTCCATATTTTCATCTTTCAATATTTCAATTTTTCCATTTTCCCCACAGCCATCCCAGCATGCCGGCGGCGATGATGACATAGATAGGGGAGACACCAAACAGGGCGATGAGCGCACAGCATACGAACGGAATCCAGATGTTGTAGCGGTTGATGTTAGCCGTCTTGGCCATCTTGAAGCAAGGAGCAGCGATGAGAGCCACTACGGCAGGACGCACGCCGCAGAAGAACTTGGCTACCCAATAATTGTCCTTGAAATGCTGGAAGAACATGGCGATGACCAGAATGGTGAGGATGCTGGGCAGAGCGATGCCGATGGCCCCCACGATGCCGCCCCATATCCCCTTCAGCTTGTAGCCGATGTGGCTTGCCATGTCTATGGCGAAGATGCCGGGAGTGGTCTGTGCCACCACCATGATGTCCATGAATTCCTGTTTGTCCATCCACTTGTTCTTGTCTACGAATTCCCGTTCCATGATCGGTATCATGGCATAGCCTCCTCCTAGGGTGAAGGCTCCAATCTTATTACATGTTAAAAAAAACTTTGATAACATTCTTTGAGATATATGAAACTTTAATGATGTATTTATATTCTGTTGCTTCCGTATTTGGCTGCAAAATTACATATATTTTGTTAAATAAGGTAGCATTCGGGCGGATAATCTCAAAAAATATGTGCTATTTCTGATAAATTGTGTATCTTTGCATTTAATATTAAGAAAAATAAAGTAATCATATGAATCTGAAAGTACGCCTAGCGTTGATGAACTTCCTGGAGTTCGCAGTTTGGGGAGCTTATCTCACATCTATGGGAAACTATCTCGGCAAGGCTGGGATGGGAGCGGAGATTTCCTGGTTTTACACCATTCAGGGAATTGTGTCTATTTTCATGCCTACTCTGATGGGTATTGTGGCCGACAAGTATGTGCAGCCACAGCGCCTCTTGGGTTACTGTCACCTCTTGGCAGGTGTGGCGATGATGGGGCTCTTCTTCATGGGCCAGGCCGATAGCATGCCCAATGAGGCAGCCTTTATGGCAGTCTACACCTTCAGCGTCGCTTTCTATATGCCCACCTTGGCCCTGTCTAACACCTCGGCTTTCTCCATCCTCAAGAGCAATGGGCTGGATACCATCAAGGATTTCCCGCCTATCCGTGTGTTCGGTACCGTAGGATTCATTATCACCATGTGGATAGTGAACTGCGCTACTTGGGAGAACGGATCCTTCTCGTTCCTGCTGGGCGAGAATGCCAACAAGTTCCAGTACACCCACTTCCAGTTCCTCGTGTCGGGCGTGCTCAGCATCGTACTCTTCCTCTATTGCTTCACGCTGCCTAAGTGCCCTGTGGTGAAGAAGGAAAACAAAAGTTGGGTGGAGACATGGGGATTCGATGCCTTCAAGCTCTTCAAAACCAAGGAGATGGCGATGTTCTTCATCTTCTCGGCTCTGCTAGGTATGTCTTTGCAAGTAACCAATGGCTATGCCACACCGTTTATCACCAGCTTTAAGGGCGACCCTACGATGCTCGACACCTTCGCAGCCAACAATGCCACGCTTCTCGTATCCATCTCTCAGGTGGCAGAGGCTCTGTGCATCCTCTTGATACCATTCTTCCTCAAGCGATATGGCATCAAGGTGGTGATGCTCATCGCCATGTTTGCCTGGGTATTGCGCTTTGGCTTCTTCGGCATCGGCAATCCTGCCTTCCCCGGTGTAACGCTCTTCGTGCTCTCTTGCATCGTGTATGGCGTGGCGTTCGATTTCTTCAATGTCTCGGGCGGCTTGTTTGTAGACCAGAAGTGTGATGTCAAGGTGAGAGCTTCGGCGCAAGGATTGTTCATGCTGATGACCAATGGACTGGGAGCTTCTGTGGGAACCATTTTGGCAGGGCAGGTTATCAATCACTACTGCCATTGGGAAAACGGATATTTGATGGGCGATTGGCAGACCTGCTGGTTTATCTTCGCAGGTTACGCATTGTTGGTCGGTATTGCCTTCGCCATATTGTTTAGACCTAAAAAGGAGAATAAGTAAAAATGTATCAATTGAAATTTCAAGGTGCCTTCGGAATTCCAGGCAATGAAGAAGTCTTTGTCATCAACCTGACAGACGTGAATGAGCAAAGAAGCATAGCCGTCTTGGCAGGTTCATATACCGCCAGCCTTTTTAAGGATTTGGAAGTAGGCGATAAGAGGCTACAGCGTACGCTGTCGTATGTACTCATCTCCCTGCTCCAGAAATCGGGTGAATTGGCGGAGTATAAAGTACGCTTCTATTCGCTGAAAGACACTGTTATCAAGGCAGAACTCGTCAATATGATCACGGATGAACACAAGCCGATAGCACCCGACGAGGCTGTCCTCCTGGCAGTGATGGCCAAGCTGGAGATGTATACCGACAAAGAGACGATGCTTCATTTCTCTACCCCTTATAGCAAGGGAGCCATGCAGATGGCTCTACCTATCGCCGCCCTGCCCGACAATATGCTCAAGAAGGCACTGGCAGAAGCTGTTGCACAAGAACAGTATGAGTCTGCTTCCGTCATCAGGGACGAGATGAAGCGACGCAACTTGAAGGCGTAGGACTGCATCCTTAACCAGTAAAGTATGTGATAATGAAGGAAGTAAGATACTTTTATGTACCCGATGCTGCACATCAGGGTGAGTTGCCGGCAGAGGAAGCGACGCATGCCCTGAGGGTGTTGCGCCTGAAGGCTGGCGACGAAATCTTCCTGATGGATGGCGAGGGGGCGTTTTATCGTGCCGAGGTATCTCTTGCTACCAATAAGCGTTGCCTCTATGACATCCTGGAAGAGATGCCGCAGGAGCGGGCTTGGCGAGCACATATTCACCTCGCCATTGCACCCACCAAGATGATGGATCGTATAGAATGGATGACGGAGAAATGTACGGAGATAGGGTTTGACGAAATCTCTTTCCTCAACTGCCAGTTCTCCGAGCGTAAGGTGATTCGCGTGGACAGACTCGACAAGATCGTGGTGTCGGCGATGAAGCAAAGTCATAAGGCTTGGAAACCTGTAGCTCACGATATGGTGAGCTTCAAGGAGTTTGTCTCTGCTCCTCGTGCAGGGCGCAAGTTTATCTGCCACTGCTATGAGGAAATAGAGAAGAAGAACTTTTTCGAGGAAATCTCTTCTGACACGGAGGCGGATGTTACGGTCTTGGTAGGGCCAGAGGGCGACTTCTCCATCGACGAAGTGCGCTTGGCACTGCAGAATGGCTATGAGAGTGTGTCGCTGGGCAGCAGTCGCTTGCGTACAGAGACAGCTGGCCTTGTGGCTGTACACATGGCTCATTTGGCTCGATGCATATAAGAGGCAAAATATGATGGCTCGGTGTAGATGATGCACCGGGCTATTGCTTATATATATATAATAAGGTATAGTTATGAATATTTTTATCAAGAAACTTATGGGCGTATGCTTGGCAGTCTGCTTGGTAATGTTAAGCTCCTGTTCCGACAGTGATTATCTCAATGCCATTCCCCGGAAGTGTACGGCGCTCATCTCCGTCGACCTGAAGCAGATGGCCGAGGGCAAGAGTGATGCCGACAAGGCGGCGATGCTCCAGAGCCTGCTCCACATCGACGATGCAGCCAAATGTGGCATCGACATTTCCGAAAAGCTTTATCTCTTCGAGACCGCCGACGGCAACCTCGGACTCTGTGCCAAGGTGAGTAGCGAGGGCGACGTGGAAGACTGGATAGCCTCGCTCGCCAAGCAGCGCATCGCCACGGAGACCAAGGAGCGCAAGGGATTCCATTTCTCCGTGTTGAAGGATTCCTGGCTCGTAGGCTTTTCCGACAAGGCACTTCTGGTGATGGGCCCCGTGGTGGCTGACGCACAGGCACAGATGCAGCAGCAGATGGCGAAGTATCTCAAGGCTGATGCTGATGACGGAATCACAGCCTCGCCCATGTTCGCTTGCCTCGACACCATCTCCTCGTCGATGGCGATGGTGGCACAGGCGCAGGCTTTGCCCGAGAAGTTTGTAGCTCCCTTCACCCTCGGTGCTCCCAAGGGGACTGATGCCTCGCAGATAGTCATTGCCGCAAGGATGCACATCGAAAAGGGACTCCTCCATATCTCTGGCGAGACTTTCTCATTCAATAAGGAAATTGACGCTCAGCTGAAGAAGGCGACAGAGACCTACCGCCCCATCAAGGGCACCTATGTGAAGTCGATGCCTGCCGATGCCTTGGCGGGTATCTTCATGAATGTGGAGGGCACTAAGTTTCTGCCCATGATGCAGAGCAATGTGGGCATCCAGCAGTTGCTGATGGGTGTCAATACGGCGATAGACATGGACAACATCATCCGCAGTGTCGATGGCGATATGGC
>CAVKLF010000063.1:0-11689 GCA_963657075.1 bacterium
TTCTTTATTCTTATATATAACTATCTATATATTAATTAGTTATATATAATATATAAGGGAATTTGTCGAAAATGAAAACTTGATTTTTTTAATTGGAATAACTGGAATTGGAATTTTGGGAAGTAGAAAGTCCCTACTCCACAACTATCTTCCCTGCCCTTACCGACACCTTGGCGATGCCCAGGTCGTTGAGTAGCCGCACCGCCTCCTCGGCATTGCCACTTCTCTCCGAGGCAAAGTCGAGATGGATGGTCTTGGCTGAGTGGTTGCGGAAATCCACGCCCAGCTGGTAGTGCGAAGCCAAGTCGCCCACTACATACTCCAGGGTTCTGTCATGATAACTGTACACGCCATCCGCCCACGCCGTAGTCTCTTCGGCGTCCACAGACTTCACTTTGGGCTGCATGGCCGTCTGCTGGGTGGCGGAATACTGCTGGCCGGGAGTCAGCACCACGGGCTTCGCCTTGTCAGCTCCCTTGGCCAGCACTGCCACACTACCCTCCACAAGCGTTACCTTGCACTCGTCGGATGGGTAAGCCTTTACATTAAAGGTAGTGCCCAGGTCTTTGGTAAGGATGCCGCCTGCATCTACTACAAACGGAGCCTCAGCATTGTGCTTCACCCGGAAGAAAGCCTCTCCCTCCAGGCTTACGATGCGTTCCTTGCCCTTCTCGAAGCGATGGGGATAGGTGAGCTTACTGTTGGCATTGAGCTTTACCTCGGTGCCGTCGGCTAGCGTGAGCGTAATCATCTCGCCATCGGCAGTCTGCAGGGTAGCCGTCTCGGCAGAGGCATCCTTCGCCAACATACCGTAAAGGTCGCCACCAGCCATTCCTTTCTCCTGAGCCCATTGCCACACCAGCACCACAGCCAGCATGGCAGCTGCACCCGCCAGAGCACCCCACAGCGGCTTTATCATAGCTCTACGCGAACTTTTTAGCATGGTAGCAGCGTCGCCATCGGCTGTGGTTTCCTCTTGGGCAGCCTTCTCAGGCTTCGCCTTGCCTACTATTTTCTCCAGCTCTGCATCCAGGTCGGGCAGAGGGCAGTTGGCACGGATAACACCTTGCTCTATGGCAACCAAGTCTCGGATGTCATTCTGTAAGCTCTCATCATTAAAAATATCTATTTCCTTCATCATGTTTCTATTTCTTTACCTAGAATAATACGTTTTACCTGTCAATATGGTAACACCTATTTTATTTTTTCTTTTGATTGTAATGTTCTCTTAACATCTTCAAGGCTCTCATGATGTGCCTTTTCACCGTTTCCTGGCAGACATTCATCTCTTCTGCCACCTCCCGGTACTTCTTATGATTAAGATAACATTCTTCTAGAACATGACGAGTCGTATCGGGCAACAAGCCCAGCATTTCCTCCACCTGCCGTTGGCGCTCGCCCCCTGCATCATTATCTTCATAACATTGGTCTACGGCATGAAGATAATAATCGGCATACTGGGCATGTACCGCAGTATGCCTAAGATAATCCATACATTTGTTTTTTACGCACTTCAGCAGGAAAGCCGGCAATGTCTGCACGTCGTAAGAAGCAAAATCCTCCCATACATGAGCGAAAACACCACTCACGATATCACGGCTCGCCTCTTCGTCTTTCAAGAGCTGAAGTGCGTAATAATATAAACGGGCATAATAAGTCTTGAATAATTGCCCAAAGATTTCTCTGTTATTCATCCACAAACAAAGGGTCGTCGGGAGTCAGCATGGTTGGCTTCTGGTCGAACTCCTTCTGGAGTTGCTCGGAGGCATACTTCTTGTCGACTACCAGGCGGAACATATACTCATTAAACCACTCGTTGGTCATGATAAAGCAGCCAGAGAAGCCATTGTCTGCGCCCCAGCTGTTTTCTACCTTCCATTTCACAGGCTTGCCATTGGCATCGAGGTCTACGGCTGTGAGGGTCATGGCATGGGTAGAGCCACTGTCGAAGGTAGAGATGCGCTCTGCCTTGTTCATCGGAAACGTGGTACCGAAGAGGCTGCCATAGTCGAAGTTGTCGAGAGCCAGGTAGCCACGCTTGCGGTCGAGCTGCTTGCCTACATCATAACTGGAGTACATCTTGCGCCCGTCTTTCAGCGAAGCGATGGCCAGCTGGGCTATCTCCTCCATGGGCAGGTTGAGGTACTTCCAGTTGTGCCCGTCGTAGGTGTGGCGGTCGTACTCCACCTCGTAAGTCTTGTGGTAAGGGCGACGAGGGTCGTTCATCACCATGAGGAAGGTGCCGTTGAGTTCCCTGCCCACAGTCTCCTCATAGAAGCTCTTGGGAGTGTACTTCTTAGCCTCGCCCACCTGCTTGCCGTCTTTATCGCGGAAGGCGTAGGTAAACTCCTTCACGGGCTCGCCCAGAGTAAGTGAGAGCATATGATAAACCTGGCCGAGCATCTCCTGCTTGCGAGCCTGGATGGCAGCAGCCTTCTTGCCCTGCGCCACCATCTGGCGAAGTTCCAGGCCATACTCTCTGAGCTTGCTGCTTACCAGTCGGCTCATCTTCGAGGTATTGTTGCTGGAGAAGGTCTCTGGCTGTGCACTCATAGGCACAAGACCATACTTGGCTGCCAAGTCGGCAATACCGCAAAATGTACCGCCATCATTGATAGGATTCTTGAAGAAGAACTGTACCTGTGGGTCTTCGATACTCTTCTTGCCGAGGTCGATAACGCTCTGCAGCATCAGGTTGGCTTTCTCCAGCTGGTCGTAGAAGAAAAGATAATCCTGCGAATATTCCACCACCCTGCCCTGCTTGTCGTGGAGGGCGAAATCAGAGCGCAGCACGTTCAGGCCACTGAACATCCAGCATCTGCCAGAGCTCTTCTGATTGTGGATGCTCTGTGAGGGTGTCTCGATGCTGAAATGCGTGTCTACAGGCGCCTCATTGGCATGATTCTTCACGAGGTCGTCGATATTGTTGCCTGCGATGGCATTGAAGAGAGCCTTGTTGGCAGCGCCACCATTCTGGCTTTTCTCTATCTGCTGTAGTGCAGACTGACTGATGCCGCCAGCCTTGCTCTGCGCCATCATAGACATGGAAACCATCATCATGGTTCCCACGAGAAGTAGGTTCTTTTTCATCTCTTATATATATTAATTGATTATTATCTGGTTGCAAAAATATAAAGAATATTCGGAAAAAGCGAAAATATCTGCATAAAAGTGTTATATTTTGAAAAAAAGATGTACCTTTGCACCGTTATTCACTATTGAAAACATGAACAATAAGAAGTTTAGCCTTTTAAATAAAATAAAATACCCTGAGGATTTGCGACAGCTAAGCATCGACCAACTGCCACAAGTCTGCAAAGAACTAAGAGAAGACATCATCGACGAGGTAGCTGTAAACCCAGGTCATTTTGCCTCCTCTCTGGGTGTTGTAGAAATTACCGTAGCCCTACACTATGTCTTCAACACCCCCAACGACCGCATCGTATGGGACGTGGGGCACCAGGCCTACGGACACAAGATATTGACAGGCCGCCGTGACAACTTCTGCACCAACCGCAAGCTGCACGGCATCCGCCCCTTCCCTACCCCACTGGAAAGCGAATACGACACCTTCGCCTGCGGACATGCGAGCAACTCCATCTCCGCCGCGCTAGGCATGGCTGTGGCTGCACGCGAGACGGGCTGCCCTGACAGACACGTAGTGGCCGTTATCGGCGACGGGGCCATGAGCGGCGGACTAGCATTCGAAGGACTAAACAATGTTTCCAGTACCCCCAACGACATGCTCATCATTCTCAACGACAACGACATGAGCATAGACCGTGCCGTGGGAGGCATGGAAAAATACCTGCTGCAGCTAGACACCAACGAGACTTACAACAAGCTCCGCTTCAAGGCTTCCCAGTGGTTGCACTCCAAGGGTTACCTCAACGAGGACCGCAAGAAAGGCATCATTCGCCTGAACAATGCCCTGAAGTCGGCTCTCAGCCATCAGCAGAACATCTTCGAGGGGATGAACATCCGATACTTCGGTCCCTTCGACGGGCATAACGTGAAAGAGGTAGTACGCGTGCTGAGACAGCTCAAAGACATGAAGGGGCCTAAGCTCTTGCACCTGCACACTACCAAGGGAAAAGGCTACGAGCCTGCCGAGAAGAGCGCCACCGTATGGCACGCCCCTGGCAAATTCGACCCCGAGACGGGCGAACGACTTATCGCCGATGCCAGCAACCAGCCACCCAAATATCAAGATGTATTCGGCCAAACACTACTCGAACTGGCCGAAAAGAATCCAAAGATAGTGGGCGTAACGCCAGCCATGCCCACGGGTTGCTCGATGAACATCATGATGAAGGCAAAGCCCAGCCGCACCTTCGATGTCGGTATTGCCGAGGGACACGCAGTAACCTTCTCTGGCGGAATGGCGAAGGATGGCCTCATCCCATTCTGCAACATCTACAGCTCGTTTGCACAGCGTGCATACGACAATATTATCCACGACATGGCACTGCTCCACCTGCCTGTGGTACTCTGCCTGGACCGTGCTGGCCTGGTAGGCGAAGACGGACCTACCCATCACGGCGCATTCGACATGGCTGCACTGCGCCCCATCCCACACCTCACCATCGCCTCGCCGATGAACGAGCACGAACTGCGCAACCTGATGTATTCGGCACAGTTGCCAGACCACGGCTGCTACGTAATCCGTTACCCCCGCGGCAAGGGAGTACTCACCGACTGGCGCAACCCGATGGAGGAAATCAAGACGGGTACCGGCCGCAAGCTCAAAGACGGTAGCGATGTGGCGGTGCTCACCATCGGCCCTATCGGAAACGATGCCTCCAAGGCGATAGCGGAAATAGAAGGACTCAGCATCGCCCATTACGACATGCGCTTCATCAAGCCACTCGATGAGTCTATATTAAAAGAGGTGGGCGAAAAATTCTCTCGCATCGTAACCATCGAGGACGGCTCTCGCATCGGTGGACTCGGATCGGCCGTACTGGAGTGGATGAGCGACCATGGTTACCATCCACAGATTACCCGAATGGGGCTGCCAGACGAATTTATAGAGCACGGCACCGTAGAACAGCTCAGAGAGATCGTACACCTCGACAAGAAGAGCATCAAGGAGGAAATCGTGGGAGCAGTCAGAAATTCATTCTAAAAAGAACAATTTGAAAAGATGAAAATTATCATAGCAGGCGCTCATGCCATAGGCACTCACCTGGCGAGACTCCTGTCTCGCAGCAAGGAGGAGATTACGCTCATCGACGAAAGCGAGGAGCGACTGGGGAGCATAGGGCCCGACTGCGACCTGCTCACCTTGCTGGGCAAGCCCACCAGTCTCAAGACATTAAAAGACGCAGGTGTAGGCGATGCAGACCTATTTATCGCCGTAACCCCCGTAGAGAGCACTAACATCACCGCCAGCATACTGGCCACCAACCTGGGCGCCAAGCGTACCGTGGCACGTGTAGACAACCCTGAGTACATGGAACCGCAAGCGCAGGAGTTCTTCAAGAATCTGGGCATCAGCAAGCTCATCTATCCAGAGATGCTGGCAGCCGTAGACATCAACAATGGCTTGAAGATGAGTTGGGTGCGCCAACGCTGGGACGTACACGACGGTGCGCTCGTAATGCTCGGCATCAAACTGCGAGAGGGCTGCGAGATACTCAACGAACCGCTAAAAAACATCAGTGGCCCCAACGACCCTTACCACGTAGTAGCCATCAAGCGAGGCAGCGACACCATCATTCCCGGCGGCAACGACGAACTGAAGCTCTACGACCTCGCCTACTTTATGACCACCCGCAACTACATCCCCTACGTACGCAAGATAGTAGGCAAGGAGCACTATGTAGACGTAAAGAACGTAATGATCATGGGAGGCGGACGCACGGCCGTGAGAGCCGTAAAGAAGATGCCAGAGTACATGGAATGCAAAATCATCGAAAAAGACGAAGACCGCTGTGAGTATCTCAACGACATCCTCGACGAGCGCAATACACTCATCATCCATGGCGACGGCAGAGACATTCCGCTGCTCTCTGAAGAGGGAATCCGCAGCACCCAGGCTTTCGTGGCCCTGACAGGCAATGCGGAGACCAACATCCTCGCTTGCCTTACAGCCAAGCGAATGGGTGTAAGGAAAACCGTGGCTGCCGTAGAGAATGTAGACTATGTAAGCATGGCCGAGAGCCTGGACATCGGCACCATCATCAACAAGAAGATGATAGCCGCCAGCTACATCTACCAGATGCTGCTCGACGCAGACGTGATGAACGTGCGCTTCCTGATGAGCGCCAACGCCGACGTGGCGGAGTTTATCGCCAAGGAAGACTCAAAGGTTACCAAAAAACCAGTAAAAGACCTGGGGATGCCTATCGGCGTAACCATTGGCGGACTGGTGCGTGGCAACGAGGGAATGCTCGTATCGGGTAACACCCAGATAGAGGCAGGCGACTCGGTAATGGTATTCTGCCACAACATCAACATGAAGAAAATAGAGAAATACTTCGTATGATCAATCGAAAATTGATTTACAAGATTCTGGGACAGCTCCTCTTCATCGAGGCTTTCCTATTATTGTTCAGTCTGCTGGTAGCACTCTACTACCAGCAAGACGATGTCTTTGCCTTTACCGTAGCCACGCTAGCTACCATCGGAGGCGGACTGGCACTGAAATGGAAAGGACACGGAGCAGACAACTCGATGTCAAGACGCGATGCTTACCTGGTGGTTTCCACCTCATGGATAGTATTCAGTCTCTTCGGCACACTGCCCTTTCTGGTAAGCGGATACATCAACAATTTTACGGATGCTTACTTCGAGACGATGTCGGGCTTTACCACGACAGGAGCCACCATCATAGATGACGTAGAGGCTCTGCCACACGGACTACTCTTCTGGCGCTCATTGACCCAATGGATAGGCGGACTGGGAATCGTTTTCTTCACCATCGCCCTGCTGCCTTCACTGGTAGGCGGACAGACCAAGGTGTTTGCCGCCGAGGCCACAGGCCCCATCAAGACCAAGCTTCACCCACGCCTCTCCACTTCGGCCAAGTGGATATGGAGTATCTACGTGGTGCTCACTATCGCCTGCATCGCAGCTTATTACTTCGGCGGAATGAACGCATTCGACAGCGTCAACTACGCCATGTCTACCACTGCCACAGGCGGTTTTTCCACCCACAACACCAGCACGGAGTTTTTCCAATCGCCCACGCTCGAATACATCTGTACACTCTTCTGCTTCCTTTCGGGCATCAACTTCACCCTGCTTTACGCAGCCGTCATCAAGCTGAAAATAAAAAACCTCTTCAAGAATTCAGAATTCAAATTTTATATCTTCCTCGTCAGCCTCTTTACCGCCTTCATCATGATAGAGCTGATGGCGATGCGCAACTACGACCTGGAGCACGCCTTCCGCAGTGCCGTCTTCCAGGTAGTATCATTCATCACCACCACAGGTCTCTTCAACGACGATGCGGCACTCTGGCCTCACGTTACATGGGTGGTCTTGGCCATGTGTATGTTCTTCGGCTCTTGCTCTGGCAGCACGAGCGGTGGCATCAAGTGCATTCGCGGCGTAATGCTACTGAGAGTAGTGAAGAATGAGTTTCGCCAAATACTACATCCCAACGCCGTACTTCCGCTGAAGATAGACGGCACCAATGTACCGATGCAGAAGCGGGTAACCCTGCTAGCCTTCCTGGTGAGCTACCTCATCATCTGTGTGCTCATTTCCTTCACGATGATAGCCATGGGCATCGACAGCACCAATGCCATCACCATCACGCTGAGCTGCGTGGGCAATGTAGGGCCTACGCTAGGCATCGAGATAGGACCTACGATGTCGTGGAGCGAACTGCCCGACGTGGCTAAATGGTTCTGTTCGCTCATGATGCTCATCGGGCGTCTGGAGATATTCAGTGTGCTAGTCATCCTTACCCCAGCATTCTGGAAAGAAAACTAATTTAATGAACTAAATAAAACGTAATTATGAAACCATTAAAATTTCAACCACTATTAAAATCCACCATTTGGGGTGGCAACAAGATTATCGCTTTCAAGCATCTCGACATGCAGCAGGAGCATGTAGGTGAGAGCTGGGAAATATCAGGCGTACCAGGCAACGAGAGCATCGTAGCCGACGGAGAGATGAAAGGCAAGAGCCTCAACGAGGTAGTAGCAGAACTAAAGGGAAGTTTTCTGGGCGAAGAGAACTACGAACGTTTCGGCAATGAGTTTCCATTGCTCATCAAGTTTATCGATGCCAACCGAGACCTCTCCATACAGGTTCACCCCAACGACGAGATTGCCCACAAGCAGGGCAAGGAGCGCGGCAAGACAGAAATGTGGTATGCGCTGCCTTGCGAACCAAATGCCAAACTCTACAACGGACTGAAGATGCCCATCACCCCCGAGCAATACAAGGAGATGGTAGAGAACGATACCATCACCGATGCGCTGGCACAATACAAGGTAAAGGAAGACGACTGCTTCTTTATACCAGCAGGCAGAATCCATGCCATCGGCACAGGCTGCTTCGTAGCCGAGATTCAGCAGACCAGCGACGTAACCTACCGTATCTACGACTTCAAACGCAAAGACAAGGATGGCAACTATCGCCAACTACACACCAAGGAGGCTGCCGAGTGCATAGACTACACCGTGCTGCCAGACTACCGCCAGAAATATACTCCTACCCCAAACGAGGGGGTGAGCATAGTACAATGCCCTTACTTCAGCACCGCCGTCTACGACCTCGACGAGCCTATGACACTCGACTACTCAGAGCTGGATAGCTTCGTCATCTTGATAGGTCTGAAAGGCGAAGCAACGATTACAGACAACGAGGAGAATGAAATCACCCTACAAGGTGGCGAGAGTATCGTAGTGCCTGCAAGCACCAAACATTTGAAGATACAAGGAACCATTAAATTCTTGGAAACATACGTATAAACACCTATCAAGAGCGAGACCTGTAACCAAGTCTCGCTCTTTTGCTGAGAGCTGGCCATTGCCCATTTTTAGTTAAAAACATCTAAAGAGAAAAACTTTCTTCCTTAAAGGCTTGCAATTTTGTAATTATTTCAATATCTTTGCACCAGAAAGTTTAAAGGAACACTTTTAACCAAGCAACAAACATAAATATTCACTTAATACAAAAACAATATGAAGGAATTAAAAGGCACAAAAACAGAAAAGAACTTGATGGAAGCGTTTGCAGGTGAGTCTCAGGCACGCAACAAGTATACATACTATGCCAGCAAGGCAAAGAAGGACGGCTATGTGCAGATAGCCAATATCTTCGAGGAGACAGCTGCCAACGAGAAGGAGCACGCCAAGATGTGGTTTAAGTACTTGGAGGGCGGCGCCATCAAGAGTACAGAGGAGAACCTCGAAGCTGCAGCCAATGGCGAGAACGATGAGTGGACAGACATGTACGTGCGCATGGCCAAGGAGGCACGCGAGGAAGGCTTCGACGAGATTGCAGCCAAGTTTGAGATGGTAGCAGCTATCGAGAAGCACCACGAGGAGCGTTATCGCAAACTCTTGAAGAACATTCAGGACAAGGTGGTGTTCTCCCGTGAGGGCGACTGCATTTGGCAGTGTGCCAACTGTGGACACATCTGCGTAGGCAAGCAGGCTCCTGAGGTTTGCCCAGTGTGCAACCATCCACAGAGCTACTTCCAGATTGAGGCTCAGAACTACTAAAGTTTGCCCAGCAAAATCTCTACCAGTCTAGGGATTCCATATTTCACTATATCGCTCTCTTTTATCCATATATATCCATCGGGTAAAAGAGGGCGATTTGCCGTTTCCAAGAGATAGAAGTCGGCAAGGAGAATACGATGGGTAAGGATGTGTTTTACATCTTTCGCAATCAGCCGAAGACCATTCAATTGCGCTGCATTCAGATGAAGCAAACCTTGTATTTCAGAGAGTGCACTAGAGTTTTGCTCTTCATGAACGGTAGCATTGAAAGGCTCCCATAATCCTTGCCAAATATCCCCCTCACCACGGCGATGGATGGCAACCTCTCCCTTACATCTTATATAAATATAGGTAAGATGGCGAGTTTTCACCTTTAGAGTTTTCTGCTTTACCGGAAGCTCGTTCACTCGATTCGCCCTCCTTGCCTCGCAAGTTTCTGCCAATGGACAGAGAAGGCACCTGGGCGATTGCGGAGTACACTGAATGGCACCGAAATCCATCATTCCCTGATTATAAGCCGCATGATCGGAAACAGGCAAGAGCGATTGCGCCAAGACTGCAAACACTTTCTTGCCCTGAGTGGTATTGATAGGAGTGTCAATGCCAAAATATCTGGAGAGTACACGATAGACGTTGCCGTCTACTACTGCCGCAGGAATGCCGAATGCAAAAGAGCCGATGGCAGCAGCCGTGTAATCGCCCACTCCTTTCAGCGACTTTATACCTTCGAGAGTAGCAGGAAACTTGCCCAACGCCACGATTTGCTTGGCAGCGGCATGGAGGTTACGGGCACGGGAATAATAACCCAATCCCTGCCAGAGCTTGAGCACCTCATCCTCACTGGCAGAGGCCAAGTTCTCTACCTGGGGATAGGCTTGCATAAATTTTTCCCAATACTCCCACCCCTGCGCAATGCGAGTTTGCTGCAAGATGATCTCACTGAGCCATATCGCATAAGGATCCTTTGTCTCGCGCCAGGGCAGCTCCCGCCCATTCTCCCGAAACCATGAGAGAATGACAGAAGAGAATGTCCACTCCATATTTCAATATTTAAATCTTTCAATATTTCCATATTTCAATATTTCCATATTTCAATATTTCCATATTTCAATATTTCCATATTTCAATATTTCCATATTTCAATATTTCCATATTTCAATATTTCCATATTTCAATATTTCCATATTTTCATTGTTCCGGGTATTGCTGATAAATCTTCAGTCCGAACTCAGGGGCGAGAGCATAGGCATGTTCCATGATCTCAGCCAGAATATGCTCATAATTCACCCAAGCCTTTTCCTTGACGAAGAAATAGAATTCCATCGGAAGTCCGCACTGCGTAGCCTCTAGCTGGCGCACCATCAGCGTCATCGTCTCGTTCACATCCTCGCGCTCGCGGAGATATTTCTCCATATACTGACGATAGAGCTGCATATTGGTAGTGGGCGACTTAAACGAAGACTCCGTGGCGAAATGCCTTTTCAAGAGGTTCTCCTTCTGGTCCTTGTCCACAAGACGGATGCTGCGGAAATCGAAAAACACCTTGCGCTGCACCCTTCGCCCCCCACTCTTCTGCATACCTATCCAGTTTTGGAAGGAGCCGTTCACGAGAGTGGCGGGTGAGATGGTGACGATGGTATTGTCGAAATTGCGCACCTTCACGGTGGTGAGCGACATCTCCTCCACGATTCCGTTGGCGTCGACCGACTTCACGGTAATCCAGTCACCCTTGTGAAGCATATCGTTGCTGGTGAGTCGGATACCAGCCGCGAGACCGAGAATGGTGTCCTTGAAAACCAACATCAATACTGCTGACGTGGCACCCAGTCCTGCGAAGAGAGTCATAGGGTCCTTGCCCAACACAATGGCTACAATGACAACGCCCGCCACGAAGAGCATCAGTACCCTGAGCACACCACAGAAGGTGTGGAAGTATTGCTGGGCAGAGGAACGTCGCTTGCCCGTCTCCTCCAGTCCCTTGAACGACCCGATGAAGACAA
>CAVKLF010000064.1:0-11499 GCA_963657075.1 bacterium
AAAAAGTACATGCAAGAGAAATCTTGGATTCGCGTGGCAATCCAACAGTTGAGGTAGAGGTAACATTGAAGTCGGGCATCGTGGGCAGAGCTTCTGTGCCTTCTGGTGCTTCTACAGGCGAGAACGAGGCGTTGGAACTTCGTGATGGCGACAAGGGCCGATACCTGGGCAAAGGTGTGCTCAAGGCTGTGGAGAACGTGAACAAGGTGATAGCTCCTGCCCTCGTAGGTATGTCAGTTTTGGAGCAGCGCGACATCGACTATAAGATGTTGGAACTCGATGGTACCAAGACTAAGTCTAACCTCGGTGCCAATGCCATCCTGGGAGTATCGCTCGCTGTGGCTCATGCAGCTGCCGATTATCTTCACATCCCCTTGTATCGCTACATAGGCGGCGCCAATACCTATGTATTGCCAGTGCCTATGATGAATATCATCAATGGCGGTGCCCACTCTGATGCGCCTATCGCCTTCCAGGAGTTTATGATTCGTCCTGTGGGTGCTCCTTCAGAGAAAGAGGCTATCCGTATGGGTGCCGAGGTATTCCATGCTCTGGCCAAGCTCTTGAAGAAGCGTGGTCTCTCTACTGCCGTAGGCGATGAGGGCGGTTTCGCTCCTGCGCTCAATGGTATCGAGGATGCACTCGACAGCATCTGCCAGGCCATCAAGGACGCTGGTTATGAGCCAGGTAAGGATGTGAAGATTGCGATGGACTGTGCCGCAAGCGAGTTTGCCGTACAGGAGAATGGCGAGTGGTACTATGATTATCGCCAGCTGAAGGATGGTAAGAAGAAAGATCCTAACGGCAAGAAGCTTACCGCTGAGGAGCAGATCAAATTCTTGGAAGAACTGATTACCAAGTATCCTATCGACTCTATCGAGGATGGTCTCGATGAGAATGACTGGGACAACTGGGTGAAGCTGACAGCAGCCATCGGCGACCGTTGTCAGCTAGTAGGCGATGATCTCTTCGTTACCAACGTGAAGTTCCTGGAGAAGGGCATCAAGATGGGTGCTGCCAACTCTATCCTTATCAAGGTAAACCAGATAGGTTCGCTTACCGAGACGCTCGATGCTATCGAGATGGCGCATCGTCATGGTTACACCACCGTTACCTCTCACCGCTCTGGCGAGACCGAGGATACTACGATCGCTGATATCGCTGTGGCTACTAACTCTGGTCAGATCAAGACGGGTTCTATGAGTCGCACCGACCGTATGGCCAAGTACAACCAGCTTATCCGCATCGAGGAACAGCTAGGGGCTCGTGCCGTATATGGCTATCAGAAGCTGAAGTAAATCTACTCTCTGATTCTTGAAAAAGGAAATAGTACAAATATTTACCAAGTTTTTGAAAAAAAACGTTACAAAGAGGATGAAGGCTGAGTTCTTCATCCTTTTTTTATTCCATTTGTCTGTACTCTTGCGGTGTAAGTCCCGTTAGTCGCTTGAAGTACTTGCAGAAGAAGCTAGGGTTAGGGAAGTGGAGGGCTTCTGTGATTTCGGCTATTTGCAGGTTGCTGTGGCGTAGTTTTACCTTGGCGGCAGTGATTACCGCCTTGTCTATCCACTCCTTAGCTGTGATGCCGCTGGTCTGTCGTACTACAGTGCCCAGGTATCGCTCGGTAACGCAGATATGCTCGGCATAGAAGGAGAGTTGGCGTTGGGAGACGCAATGATTGTTGACGAGCTGGATGAAGCGGTCGAAGATATCGTTGGCAGAGCGATGCCCACTAGCCGAGGATGGCTGCTGGGAGGAGTAGAGCATATTATAATAATAGGTAATCGTGGAGAGCATCTGGTAGAGTACTTGCTGGTGGGCTTCCTTATAATCTTGCTTATAGTCTTTTTGGGTGGTGGGTGCGGATGCCGCCTCTTGTGCATTGGCAATCTCCCAAAGCAAGAAAAACATGTGGTTGAGCATCTTCATCTGTTCATCGTCCACCCTTTGTATGGCGTGCTTGTTGGGCCCGCAGAAGAGTTCGGGCAATTTGCCTGAGTGTGCCAGGTGAAACATCTCTCTGGGGATGCCTATGCCCATAATGATGCAGTCGGCACTCATCTCGATAGGCTCGGCAATGGTGCCAGGGCAGATGAATATGATGTTGCCAGCCTCCAGAAGGCACTCTTGCAGATTGATGTTGCCGTGCATCTTGCCACGCTTGATGACGCCCAGCCGATAGTCGTCGAAGAGGTAAGGACCTTGGTTGGCCTGAATGAAGGGCTTGAATAGGTGAGTGATGTCGATGGCGATGGCAAATCCGTCTTTAAAGTAGTATTTGTCGGGGTACATGTTTTGCTCGATGAGCGTGTCAAACATGTTTTGTAATGTGAGTCGTTGAGGCTGTTTCATGTCTTTTTGAGTGAAGAGTGAAGAACGAAGAGTGAAGAACAAAGAATATGATGCCTTGCCGTTTACTCTTGCTCGATGTTCTGTTTGTTCGATTTTGTGTGCAAAGGTAATCATTTATTTAGAAATCTAGTTCCTTTTTGTATGATTTAGTACAAAAGGGACATTTCTTTCTTGCTATGGATAACGATGCTTTCGGTATTTCCCTTTACCTTTGCACAAAAAATTGACAAATATGATGAATAAAGGAATCTTATGGGCGATGGGAATGCTCTCATCGCTTTCGGCACAAGCCATCTCCCTAGAGCAATGCCGAGAGATGGCACACGGCAATTATCCTGCCATCAAGCAGTATCGGATGATAGAGCAGAGCCGTGACTTTACTCTGGAGAATGTAGCGAAGGAATGGTGCCCCCAGGTGAGTGCACAGGCTGGGGCATACGCCTTCACCGACATTCTGAAGGCGAACGTACAGACGCAGCAGATGGGCCTTGACATGAAAAACTATATGGCGAATGCTACGGTGGTGGTGAGGCAGAGTGTGTACGATGGTGGACAGATAGCGGCACAGAAACAGGTGGTTTCGGCACAGACGGAAGTGCAGAAAAAACAACTCGACGTATCTATGTATGCCATCTATGAACGTATCGACCAACTCTATTTTGGTATTCTTCTACTAGATGAACAGATAAGCCAGAATACCTTGTTGCAGAACGACTTGTCGGTAAGCGAGAAGACCGTGAGGAGCATGATGGATGGCGGCATTGCCAACCAGAGCGACCTCGATGCTATTCTTGTAGAGAAACTGAAAGTAAGTCAGCAGAAGGAAGGCTTGCTCTCTTCTCGTAGAGCTTATCTCAGGATGCTCGGCGTGTTTGTAGGGCAGACTTTCGCAGAAAGCGAAAAACTGGAAAAGCCGAGTTTGCCCACATCTACTTACGGTAAGTGGATGGTAAATCGCCCCGAGCTTTCTTATTATGCCTCTCAGAACCTCTTGCTCGATGCCCAGCGCAAGCAACTAGACAGTAAGCTTCGCCCTACGATATCCCTCTTTGGTATGGGGATGATGCACTCCAAGATGGTGGATATGATAAACGATGGCATATTGGCCGCAGGCGTGTCGGTATCTTGGAACATCGGCGCCCTCTACACCCGCAAGAACGACATCAGAAAGTTGGAGGTGCAGCGTGCAATGAACGAGAGCCAGCGAGAAACCTTCCTCTTTAATAATCATCTGCAGAATGAAGAGGCGGATGGAACGATCACTTCGCTTCGTAAGCAGATAGAACAAGACGAGGAAATCGTACGTTTGCAGGAGAACATACGAAGCAAGAGCGACAAAAAGGTGCAGTTGGGAACAGAGAGCGTCAATGAACTGGTGCGCGACATTAATGCCGTGAGTTTGGCTAGGGCGCAGAAGGCACAACATGAGATTTTGCTTCTCAAGGAAATATATAGACAGAAGAACATCAACAACGATGAAAGATAAAAAAGACATGAGAAAGAATTTTTATATCATTGGGATGCTTGGCTCCTTGTTGAGTCTTGCATCGTGTGGCAATCAGGAAAAGGAATATGACGCAACGGGCACTTTCGAGGCTACGGAGGTGACGGTATCTGCCGAACAGAACGGCCAACTCTTGCATCTCGATGTTACCGAGGGCGATGCTGTGGGGATGGGCAAACAGGTGGGGCTGATAGACACCGTGCAACTCTACTTGAAGGCTCGGCAGATAGGTGCCACCAAGCTGGTGTATGCCTCCCAGCGACCTGACATGGCGAAGCAGGTGGCGGCAACAAGACAGCAACTAACCAAGGCCCGTGAGGAATACGACCGCTTTGCCAGACTGGTGAAGGAGGGGGCAGCTAATCGCAAGAACCTGGACGATGCACGAAGCCAAGTGCAGGTATTGGAACGCCAGCTGGAGGCGCAACTCTCCTCGCTCCATACTTCTACCAATAGTCTCAATGCGCAGATGGGTACTACCGATGTACAGAAGTTGCAGGTGGCAGATGAACTGAGAAAATGCCATGTGGTTACGCCTATTGCGGGCACAGTGCTCGAAAAGTACATGGAACAGGGCGAGTTTGCCACCATCGGAAGACCTCTCTTCAAGATGGCAGATATTGACCATATGTACTTGCGTGCCTATATCACTTCTGCCCAGCTCAAGGGTGTGAAGATAGGGCAGGGGGTAAAAGTCTTGGCCGACTATGGCGATGGCGAGAAGAAAGAGTACCCAGGCAAGGTAACTTGGATTTCGGCGAAGTCGGAGTTTACCCCTAAGACCATCCTTACAGACGATGAGCGTGCCGACCTCGTGTATGCCGTGAAGATAGCCGTGAAGAATGATGGCTACATCAAAATAGGAATGTACGGGGAAGCGAAGTTTTTAAAGTGAAGAACGAAGAGTGAAGAACGAAGAGTGAAGAAAACAATGTTTTAGAGTGAAGAGCGACAATATGGACAGTAACGGTAATGAGGCTATTGTAGTAAATGGAGTCTACAAGCGATACGGCAAGGTGCAGGCTTTACATGATGTGAGTTTCTCTGTGAACAAGGGCGAGATATTCGGACTTATCGGACCTGATGGCGCTGGCAAGACATCGCTCTTCCGCATCCTAGCCACACTGATACTTGCCGATGAAGGAGAGGTAATGGTAGAGGGGCTGGATGTGGTGAAACAGATGCGCGAAATACGCCAGATTACGGGGTATATGCCAGGCAAGTTTTCTCTCTACCAAGACCTCTCGGTAGAGGAGAACCTAGAGTTTTTTGCCACGCTCTTCGGCACTACCGTAGAGGCGGAGTACGACCATGTGAAGGCTATCTATGCACAGATAGAGCCTTTCAGAAAGAGAAAGGCGGGGGCTTTGTCGGGCGGAATGAAGCAGAAACTAGCTCTCTCCTGTGCGCTTATCCACAAACCGAAAATTCTACTCCTCGACGAGCCTACCACTGGTGTAGACCCTGTGAGCCGTAAGGAATTTTGGGATATGCTGGCCACGCTCAGAGAGCGAGGCATCACCATCGTGGTGGCTACCCCTTATCTCGATGAAGTGCGCCGTTGCCATCGTGTAGCTTTCCTGCAGGAAGGAGTGGTTAAAGGCGTTGATACGCCAGAGGTTATCCTGGAACGGTTTAGTGAGGTGTTTAGCCCGAAGTCGCCCATGAGAAGACTGGAATCTCCCGATTCCCTCCAATCGCTGGCGCAGGATGCTGTTGGGCAACCCTCTATCGAAGTGAGGCATCTCGTGAAAGCCTTTGGCTCTTTCCGTGCAGTAGATGACATTTCCTTCTCTGTAAAGCAAGGCGAAATCTTCGGATTTCTCGGGGCTAACGGTGCTGGCAAGACAACGGCGATGCACATCCTTACAGGTCTCAACAAACCTACGAGTGGCGATGGACAGGTGGCAGGATGTGATATCAATACCGAGTATGAGCAAATCAAGAAGCACATAGGCTATATGAGTCAAAAGTTTTCGCTCTACGAAGACCTGACGGTCAGAGAGAACATCCGCCTCTTCGCAGGCATCTATGGCATGGACGGCAAGACCATCAGGCGCAAGACCGAGGAACTGCTCCAGCAACTGGACTTCGTGGAGCATGGCGATGACATCGTGAAGAGCATTCCGCTGGGGTGGAAACAGAAGCTCGCCTTTTCGGTGAGCATCTTTCATGAGCCAGAAATCGTCTTTCTCGACGAGCCGACGGGAGGCGTAGACCCTGCCACGCGTCGCCAGTTTTGGCAACTCATCTACGAGGCTGCATCCCGCGGCATCACCATCTTCGTAACCACTCACTACATGGACGAGGCGGAGTATTGCGACCGCATCTCTATCATGGTGAAGGGCAAGATTAGGGCGATGGGTACACCTGAGGAACTGAAGCAAAACCTGCATCAGCCCGACATGGACCACGTCTTTACCTACCTTGCAAATACTTTTAACGTCTAACTTTCAACTTGTGATTTTGAAACAGTTTATATCTTTCGTAATCAAGGAGGCGCGGCATATCTTGCGCGACAAGCGTACGATGCTTATCCTCTTCGGCATGCCGGTGGTGATGATGTTGCTTTTTGGCTTCGCCATATCTACCGATGTGAGGAATGTGCGAACCGTGGTGGTAACATCTACGCTCAGCCCATATACACAACAGTGCGTGGAGGCACTTGGCGCCAACGAGTACTTCGATATCGTATATACGGTATCCACGCCAGCTGAGGCAGAACGGCTCATCAGACATCAGAAGGCAGACATCGCCGTAAAAGTGAATGGTGAAGAAAGAAGAGTGAAGAGTGAAGGAGGAAGGGTGAAGAGCGATGCTTCGGGTGCCTTGATCCAAGTCATCGTAGACGGGGCAGACCCTAATATGGCGCAGATGTATGCCAACTATGCCACTCAGATATTGGGAGGGAAGAGCGAATCACCCATTCACTCCTCATTGCTCTTCAATCCGCAGATGCGTAGTTGCTACAACTTTGTGCCAGGCATTATGGGTATGCTCTTGATGCTGATATGTGCGATGATGACAAGCATCAGCATCGTGAGAGAGAAGGAGAGGGGTACGATGGAGGTGCTTTTGGTAAGTCCGGTGCGCCCTCTGATGATGATTGTCGCCAAGGTGGTGCCTTACCTGATGCTGGCGTTCTGCATACTGACGAGCATTCTCCTGATAGCCCATTATATCTTGGGTGTGCCGGTGGCAGGAAGTCTGTTCTGGATATTTGTGGTGTCGGGCATATACATCCTTGTGGCATTGTCGCTAGGACTGCTTATCAGCACGGTAGCCAAGACGCAGTTGGTGGCTTTGCTAGCCTCGGCAATGATGCTCATGCTGCCTAGTATCCTACTGAGTGGCATGATGTTTCCCGTAGAGAGCATGCCCCGCATCCTGCAATACATTTCGGCAGTGATGCCTCCCAGATACTATATCTCGGCGATGCGCAAGCTGATGATAATGGGGGTAGACATCGACAAGGTGGCGCACGAGTTGAGTGTCTTGTTGGGTATGCTTGCCATATTGCTCTCGGCTGCACTGTTCAATTTCAAGAAAAGATTGGAGTAATCATCCTTTCATCTTTTAATATTTCCATCTTTTGATATTCTCAATCTTGTGGTTATCAAATACTTAATACAGAAAGAGTTTCTCCAGATACGCCGGAATGCATTTATTCCGCGTCTTATTTTCATCTTCCCCATCATGATTATGTGCGTAATGCCGTGGGTGATGAACATGGAGGTGAAGAACATTACAGTAGAGGTGGTAGACAACGACCACTCCTCAATGTCATCCCAGCTGGTACATCGCATCCAGGCGAGCGACTACTTCCTCTTTCAAGGGCAGAAGGGCAGCTATGCTCAGGCGATGAAAGACATAGAAAAATCCAGGGCAGATGCCATCGTGGAGATTCCACTCCACTTCGAGCGTGACATGAGGCTGGGCAGAAATCCGCAGATACTCGTAGCTACCAATGCCGTGAACGGCACGAAGGGAACCATGGGCAATGCCTATCTCTCCAGCATTATCTCGCAGCACATGATGGAGGCGGGTAGGGGAACATCGGCATCGGCAAGCCTTACCGCAAAGGCACAGGAAGCAGTATCCATCCTATACCTCTACAATAAGAACCTGAACTACAAACTCTTCATGATTCCCTCCCTGCTGGCCATCCTGGTGATGCTGATGTGCGGCTTTTTGCCAGCCCTCAATATCGTGGGCGAGAAGGAGAGCGGCACCATCGAGGCTATCAACGTTACCCCTGTGGGCAAGGCAGACTTCATACTGGCCAAACTCATCCCTTACTGGCTGATAGCCATGGTGGTGATGACGGTGTGCCTAGTGCTGGCTTGGGCGGTATATGGCATTACGTCGGCAGGCAACATAGGATTGCTGTATCTCCTGGCCATGCTTTTGGCGTTCATCTTCAGCGGCTTCGGACTGGTGGTGTCCAATTACAACGACACGATGCAACAAGCGGTCTTCGTAATGTGGTTTTTCGTGGTGTGCCTGTTGTTGCTCAGTGGCCTGTTTACCCCCGTTCGGTCCATGCCCCACTGGGCGTACCTTACTACCTACGTAAATCCGATGTACTATTTCATCGATGCCATCCGCACGGTATTTGTGCGTGGGGGCGACTGGGCCTGCGTGTCTCGCCAAGTGTTTGCCCTCTGCATCATCGCCCTGATCATGAATGTATGGGCGGTGGTAAGTTATCACAAGCAATCATAGTTCGCTTTTGGCTCTAAGAAATAAAGGTGAAAAACTTTTGGAGATTACGGAGAAAAGTAGTACCTTTGCCTTCAGATACCCCTCACTCACTAGGAGGGGTATCGATAACAGGAAAAAGAAAATAGAACAAGATGATAGATCGCTGCTATATAGAAATCACGAATACCTGCAATCTGAGTTGCGACTTCTGCCCCAAACACCATCGCCCGAAGCGCCAGCTCACAGCTGAGGAATTCGACTTGATTACAGACCGGCTACAGGGCAAGGTATGTTTCCTCTACTTCCATCTGATGGGCGAACCGTTACTCCATCCGCTCCTGCCACAGATGATTACGATGGCAAGGAGAAAAGGATTCCACACCGTGCTCACATCCAATGGCACCCTGCTGCATCGGGCGATGCAACTGCTCGACACGCTCCCCCACAAGGTGCAGCTCTCCCTCCACTCGCATGAGGCTAACGGGCGCGGCGAACTGGCCAGCTACATAGACCAGGTGATGCAATTCGCTATCCAGGCTGCAGATCGTGGCACTTGCGTGGTACTCCGCCTCTGGAACCAAGGGGGCAGAGACAGGGAGAATGCCGAGGTAATCGACCTCATCCAGCACTATGTGCCCCAGCCCTGGAAGGAGAGACCCGATGGCTTCCGCCTGAGCGATAACCTGTATCTGGAATTCGACCGTAAGTTCTTATGGCCCGATGTGCAGAGGGAAGGCGATGGAATCGCCGAAAGCAAAGAGGGGGTGGGTGAGGCTTCATCCCCTAGGCAACAGCTCTTCTGCAAGGCCCTGCAGAAGCAGATAGGCGTGCTGGCGGACGGCAGCCTAGTGCCATGTTGCCTAGACCACAATGGCGATGTCGTGCTGGGCAATCTCTTCCACCAGACGCTCGAAGAGATACTGGCATCGCCCAGAGCTGTGGCCCTCGTAGAGGCTTTCAAGCACCATACCGCCTCGGAGGCTCTGTGCCAGAGTTGTGAGTCGGCGCTGATGAGGAATAGCTTTAGAGGAAAGATGAAAAAATGAAAATATGAACTATGAAAATGGAAAGATATGAATAAGATAACGATGCTAGGTACGGGCAATGCTACGGTAACCCAGTGCTATAATACATGTTTTGTGTTACAGACGTCTACCACCCGTCTGCTGGTTGATGCAGGTGGGGGCAATGGCGTGTTGGGGCAGCTCAAGAAGGCAGGTATAGCCATCGCCGACCTTCACCACCTCTACGTTACCCATGCCCATACAGACCATGTGCTTGGCGTAATCTGGGTCATTCGCATGGTGGCGCAATGCAAGGGATACGAGGGAAAACTGCACGTATATAGCCATGATAAGGTGCTGCACGTGGTAACTACCATCATCGACATGATACTGGCCAAGAAGCAATTGGCCAAGGTGGCGGAGCGCGTCGAGTTTCATGAGCTGAAGGATGGCGATGCCTTCCAGGTGGGAGATATGCAGCTTACCTGCTTCGACATCCATTCTACTAAAGAGAAACAGTTTGGTTTCCGGGCAGAGTTGCCCCATCACGTCGTAGTGGCATGTCTGGGCGACGAGCCTTACAATGCGCTCAATCGCCCTTACGTAGAGCATGCCGACTGGCTGATGTGCGAGGCGTTTTGCCTGTATGCCGACCGCGACATTTTCAAGCCCTACGAGAAATGCCACAGCACGGCGCTCGATGCTGGCAAACTGGCGGCAGAGCTGGGCGTAAAGAATCTAGTGCTCTATCATACGGAGGAGAAGACGCTCGCCACTCGCCGACAGGCTTACACCCGGGAGGCTGCAGAATACTTCCAGGGCAGGATAGTAGTGCCCGATGACCTGGAAAATATTGAAATATGAAAAGATGGAAAGATGGAAATATCGTTAGCCAAAAACGTTTCTTCTCCTTGGGTTCCTTTTGCCTAACGGGCTGTTTAATATTTCAATATTTCCATATTTAAATCTTTAAATTTTTTCATACTTCCACCCCAAGGCCTTCAGCTCGATGGCAATCCCCATCAGAAACATCTGGTGCAGGGCGGCGATGAAGCCACGGAAGGCTTCCTCACTGCCAGGTTGCAAGCCCTGGTGGATGAGCAGGCTGTAAGTGCGCGAGGCACATTCTGCCACTACGGCAGAGAGTGCCTTGTGGCTCGGCTCATCCAGTAATAGTACTTTCTGGCAGATATAATCGTCCATGTGGTCGAAGTCGATGCGGTCGCGCAGATACTTGTAGTGGTCTTCCACCTTGCTGTATAATTCCCAGTCTACGTCCCAGTACTTAGTCAGGGCCATGCCCACGAACATAATCCATCCCAAGGCCACCGTAGGATATTTGCCAAATTCGCGGAGGGCATCGGGCAGATAGCTTTCGCCCACCTTCATCCACAGCTCCTCGATGTCGGGAGCCTCGGGTAGACGCTCGTCCACACGTTGGATGGAGGTGAGATACTGGTGCAGGTCACTCTTGATTAATTCTTCGATATTTCTCTTGTTTGTTTCCATTGTTATTTTGTTTGTATAATGCTCAACTTTCTGTATATCCGAAAGTTGAGGAGGTTGTGTTATCATTCGTTTATTATAGCTTTTTTCTCTTCACACCCCTTACTGCCTCGGCTTCGAGTGGATTCTCGGGCCAGTAGTGTTTCGGGTATCTGCGTTTCAGTTCCTTGCGAACCTCGAAGTAAGTGTTTTGCCAGAAGCTCTGCAGGTCTTGCGTCAGTTGCACAGGCTTGAAACCAGGTGAGAGCAGCTCCATGAGCAAGGGCTGCTTGCCATCGTTGATGCACGGTGTCTTCTCCATGCCGAAACACTCCTGCAGCCGAACGCTCAGCACGGGGGCTTCGGCTCCTTGTCGATAGTCGATGCGGATGCGACTGCCCGTAGGCACTTGGATGTGGGTTGGGGCAATGCGGTCTATCTCTTGCTGTA
>CAVKLF010000065.1:0-11469 GCA_963657075.1 bacterium
TTAACTCCTTTAACTCCTTTAACTCCTTTAACTCCTTTAACTCCTTTAACTCCTTTGACTCCTTTCATTCAGGAATAAACAACAACAAACATCAAACAATGAGTGCATTAAGAAATTATCTCAATCAGATAAAGCCTAACTTCCAAAAGGGAGGTAAGCTTCATGCCTTCGAGAGTGTCTTCGATGGTTTCGAGAGCTTCCTGTACGTGCCTAACACGACGGCGAAGAGCGGAGCCAACATACACGATGCCATCGACTCGAAGCGCATCATGAGCTTTGTGGTAATCGCCCTGATTCCTGCATTGCTCTTCGGTATGTATAATGTGGGATATCAAAACTTCAAGGCGGCGGGTACACTTGATACCGCTGGATTCTTCGAACTGTTCGGTTTCGGATTTCTTGCAGTTCTCCCTAAGTTGCTCGTCAGCTACATCGTGGGTCTCGGCATCGAGTTTGCCTGGGCGCAGTGGAAGCACGAGGAAATTCAGGAAGGTTACTTGGTTTCCGGTATCATCATTCCCCTCATCGTGCCTGTCTCTACACCCCTGTGGATGCTCGCCTTGGCTTGCGCCTTTGCCGTTGTCTTCTGCAAGGAGATCTTCGGTGGTACAGGTATGAACATCTTTAATGTGGCCGTGGGTGCCCGTATGTTCCTTTTCTTCTCATATCCTTTGGCCATGAGTGGCGACAAGGTCTGGATTGCCAAGGATGCCATCTTCGGACTGGGCAATACTTTGCCAGACGGTTTTACTGCTGCCACCCCTCTGGGGCAGTTGGCTCAGGGCGGCATGCCTTCTGCCAGTATCTGCGACATGATAACAGGTCTTATCCCCGGTTCTATCGGTGAAACATCAGTCATCGCCATTGCCATCGGTGCTGTCATTCTCCTAT
Organism: bacterium; assembly: GCA_963657075.1. GTDB lineage: Bacteria > Bacteroidota > Bacteroidia > Bacteroidales > Bacteroidaceae > Prevotella. The sequence goes on from CAVKLF010000065.1 coordinate 892, forward strand.
GGACAGGTATCGCATCGTGGAAAACCATGGGTAGCGTGTTTGTCGGTGGTATCGTGATGGCTCTCATCTTCCAGGCGCTCGGCATGACTCCTATCGCTTGGTACGAGCATATCATCCTCGGTGGCTTCTGTTTCGGTGCCGTCTTTATGGCTACCGACCCTGTAACATCTGCCCGCACCGAGAAGGGCAAGTACTTCTACGGATTCTTCATCGGTGCCATCGCCGTTATCGTGCGTGTGATGAACCCAGGTTATCCAGAGGGTATGATGCTCGCCATCTTCTTCGGCAACATGTTTGCTCCGCTTATCGACTACTGCGTGGTACAGAGCAACATCTCTCACCGTGCTAAACGTGCTATTAAATAATGTAAGGAGGAATGCAATATGAAGACAAATTCAAATAGCTATACTATTATCTACTCGGTTATCATCGTGGTAATCGTAGCATTCCTGCTCGCCTTCGTCTCACAGGTGTTGAAACCTACGCAGGATGCCAACGTGGCACTCGACACGCAGAAGCAGATACTCAATGCCCTCAACCTGCGCGACCTCGACAACGAGACCGCTGCCGCTAAATATCAAGAGGTGGTGAAGCACGAGGGGGAGAAAGACGGCGAGAAGTATTACGAGTGTGAGATAGATGGGCAGAAGAAGACCGTTTACTCAGTAAAGGGTATGGGCCTTTGGGGTGGCATCTCTGGCTTTATTGCTGTAGATGCAGACAACAATACCATCTATGGTGTGTACTTCAATCACGAAGGCGAGACTGCCGGTCTGGGTGCCGAAATCAAGGACAACGTGAAATGGCAACAGAAATTCCAGGGCAAGAAAATACATAAGGATGGAGTAGAGGGCATACAGCTAGGCGTGAAGAAAGACGCCCCTGCCAGCGACCCTAACAATGTGGATGCCGTAACGGGTGCCACGCTGACATCCAATGGTGTAGACCAGATGCTCAAGGAAGGGCTGGCCAAGTTCATCAAGTAAGTGAAGAACGAAGAGTGAAGAACGAAGAATTCATATGCTTTGTTTTAATAAAAGGAACGATGTTGTGGAACCATAGTTGCAAGACTATTGGATTCTTCACTCTTCGTTCTTCACTCTTCACTAAAAATTAGAATTATGTTATTTAGCAAACAAAATAAGGAGGCACTCTTCAAGCCCCTGAACCTGGACAATCCTATCATGGTGCAGGTTCTGGGTATATGTAGTGCCCTGGCTGTCACTTCACAGTTGAAGCCAGCCATTGTGATGGGACTTGCCGTAACCATCATTACGGCATTCTCCAATGTGATTATTTCTATCATCCGCAACACCATCCCACAGCGCATCCGTATCATCGTGCAGCTTGTGGTGGTAGCTGCGCTGGTTACTATCGTGTCACAGGTGCTCAAGGCATTCGCTTACGATGTGAGCGTACAGCTCTCAGTGTATGTTGGTCTTATCATTACCAACTGTATCTTGATGGGGCGTCTGGAGGCTTTCGCCATGATGAACAAGCCTTGGCCTTCATTCCTCGATGGTATCGGCAACGGACTGGGCTACGCCCTCATCCTCGTCATTGTGGGTGCTGTGCGTGAATTGTTGGGTCGTGGCTCATTGCTCGGCTTCCAGTTGATTCCCGAGGGTGCTTACGGTTTCGGATATGTTAACAACGGTATGATGACGATGCCTGCCATGGCATTGATTCTGCTGGGATGTGTAATCTGGGTACATCGTGCCTTTATTTATAAGGAGGAAAAGTAAGATGGAGCACGCAATTAGTTTGTTTTTCCGTTCGATTTTCGTCGACAACATGATCTTCGCCTACTTCTTGGGTATGTGCTCTTTCCTGGCAGTATCCAAGAATGTGAAGACCTCTTTGGGATTGGGCCTTGCAGTCACATTCGTGCTGCTCGTAACGGTTCCTGTAGATTATCTCTTGCAGACCAAGGTGCTCGGTCCCGATTGTTTGATGGAGGGTGTAGACTTGAGTTACCTCAGCTTTATCCTCTTCATTGCCGTTATTGCCGGCATCGTGCAGTTGGTAGAGATGGTGGTAGAGAAATATTCCCCTTCTCTTTATGCAGCGCTGGGTATCTTCTTGCCTTTGATAGCGGTAAACTGTGCCATCATGGGTGCCTCGCTCTTTATGCAGCAGCGCATCTTGATGGACCCAGCCAACTCTCAGGCCATCACCAATGTATGGGATAGTATCGTGTATGCTGTAGGTTCAGGTCTCGGTTGGACGCTCGCCATCGTATTGATGGGTGCCATCCGCGAGAAGATGCAGTACTGCGATGTGCCTAAGCCATTGCAGGGATTGGGCATCACCTTTATTACCGTAGGACTGATGGCTATGGCTATGCTTTGTTTCTCAGGTTTGAAAATCTAATTAGGGAGGACGAAAGATATGGTAAATACATCATTTATATTGGCTAGTATCGGAGTCTTCCTTGTAGTGATACTCCTGCTGGTTGTTATCCTGCTCGTGGCTAAAAAGTATCTTAGCCCTAGCGGAAATGTGAATATCGAAATCAATGGCGACAAGACCATCAATGTGGCACAGGGTAGCAGTCTCATGACCACCCTCAATGAGAATGGTATCTTCTTGCCTTCTGCCTGTGGCGGTAAGGCTAGTTGTGGCCAGTGCAAGGTGCAGGTGCTTGAGGGCGGTGGCGAGATTCTCGACTCAGAGAAGCCTCACTTTACCCGCAAGCAGATCAAGGACCATTGGCGCTTGGGATGCCAGTGCAAGGTAAAGGGCGACCTCAAGATCAAGGTGCCTGAGAGCGTGATGGGCGTCAAAGAGTGGGAGTGCGAGGTCATCTCCAATAAGAACGTCTCCTCCTTCATCAAGGAGTTTAAGGTGGCTCTGCCTCCAGGCGAGCACATGGACTTCGTACCGGGTTCTTACGCTCAGATCAAGATTCCTGCATACGATTGCATCGACTATGACAAGGACTTCGACAAGAGTCTCATTGGCGAGGAGTATATCGGCGCATGGGAGAAGTTCAACATCTTCTCGCTGAAGGCTCACAATCCAGAACCTACCGTACGTGCTTACTCCATGGCCAACTATCCAGACGAGGGCGACATCATCACCCTCACGGTACGTATCGCCACCACCCCATTCTTGCCTCGTCCACAAGTAGGATTCCAGAACGTACCTACGGGTATCGCTTCCTCTTACATCTTCTCCCTGAAGCCAGGCGACAAGGTGATGATGAGCGGTCCTTATGGCGACTTCCATCCTAACTTTACCTCGGGCAAGGAGATGATCTGGATAGGTGGTGGTGCCGGCATGGCTCCATTGCGTGCGCAGATTATGCACATGACCAAGACACTGCACACCACCGACCGCGAGCTCCACTTCTTCTACGGAGCACGTGCCCTCGGCGAGGCATTCTTCCTGGAAGACTTCTGGGAGCTGGAGAAGGAATTCCCTAACTTCCACTTCCATCTCTCGCTCGACCGCAAGGATCCTGTGGCAGATGCTCAGGGCGTGAAGTACTACGAAGGATTTGCCGTTAACTGCATCCGCGATACCTACCTGAAGGATCACGAGGCACCAGAAGACTGCGAGTACTATCTCTGCGGACCTCCAATGCACATCAAGACCGTTACCGATTATCTCGATTCTCTCGGTGTAGACCCAGAGAGCATCATGTACGATAACTTCGGATAACATGATATGATATCGCCCGGAAAGGGAAGAAAGGCTCATCTGCGATGCCTTCTCCCTTTCTGGGCGATGGCTTTTATATAAGGGCAGATATCCCTGTTTTGTCTGCTCGATGACTCCAAAAAACAGTAAAAGCAAACGTTTACGCTTCTTTTTCTTTAAAAACTCTTATTTTTTATTTGCGGTTTATAAATAATGTATTATCTTTGCAAACAGTTAGATTTGCTAAGTCCACTTGGCAATCTGCTAATCATAAATCGAACAAGATGAACAATAAGATAAAACATGCTGGAGTGGTAGACCATGTGGCTGGAGACTGTGTGTGCGTACGCATCTTGCAGTCGTCAGCCTGTAGTGCGTGTAAGGTGGCTGCCCACTGCAATGCCTCCGAAACCAAGGAAAAGCTGGTAGAGGTGATGGATAAGCATGCCGACAGATACCAACAGGGCGATACTGTAACCGTCGTGGCAGATACTACGGTAGGTTTTCGAGCCAGCCTCTATGGTTATCTTTTGCCCTTGCTGCTCATGGTGGTAACGCTGGTGGTAGTGGTGCAGACGGCTCATTCCGAGGGTTGGGCCGCTCTCTCGGCACTAGGTATCTTAGTCCCTTATTACATAGCACTTTACCTTTTTCGAGATAAACTAAAAAATCGTTTGAGCTTCGCCATCGAGAGTTAGCCGTTATGGCTGACTAGGGGCATAGAGAGCGACTTGTCTATTCGCAGAATATTAACTAAAACAAATACAAAAATTATGAATTTCATTTTGATTGCAATCTTGGTGCTCGGAGCCATTGCGCTGGTATCGGCGTTGGTGCTCTTTGGCGTTTCCAAGAAATTTGCCGTCGAAGAGGACCCTCGATTGGGACAGGTAGGAGAAATCTTGCCTGGTGCCAACTGTGGTGGCTGTGGCTTTGCCGGATGTTCCGGTATGGCTGCTGCCCTGGTTAAGGGTGCCGATGCCGGTAGCATCGATGGGCTGATGTGTCCTGTAGGTGGTGCCGACGTGATGGGCAAGGTAGCAGACCTCCTGGGTATCGCTGTGGCCAACACAGAAGCCAAGGTGGCTGTAGTGCGTTGTAATGGCTCTTGCGAGAATCGTCCTCGCATCGCCGAGTATGATGGTTTGCACACATGTGCTGCCGTAAACTCCTGTGGTGCCGGTGAAACGGGCTGCGGCTTTGGTTGCCTCGGTTGTGGCGACTGTGTGGCTGCCTGCCAGTTTGGTGCTATCGCCATCAATCCAGAGACTGGTCTGCCAGAGGTAGACGAGGAGAAGTGTACTGGCTGTGGCGCTTGCTCTAAGGCATGTCCTCGCCACATTATCGAGCTTCGCAAGAAGGGACCTAAGGGCAGACGAGTTTATGTACAGTGCGTCAACCATGACAAGGGTGCTGTAGCCAAGAAGGCTTGTAGCGCAGCTTGCATCGGTTGCTGTAAGTGCCAGAAAGTCTGCAAGTTCGAAGCTATCACTGTAGAAAACAATGTAGCCTATGTAGACTTCAACAAGTGCCGCATGTGTACCAAGTGTGTGGATGAGTGCCCTACAGGTGCATTGGTAAAAGTAAACTTCCCAGTTAAAAAGAAGGAGGAACAAGCATGAATTTGAGAACATTTAGAATCGGTGGAGTACACCCAGAAGAGAATAAGATTACCGCAGAGATGGCTACCCAGGTGGCTGCCCTCCCTAAGCAAGCTATCTTCCCGCTCGGTCAGCACATCGGTGCTCCTGCCAAGCCGGTGGTAGCCAAAGGCGACCAGGTAAAGGTGGGTACGCTCATTGCTGAGGCTGGTGGTTTCGTCAGCGCTCCTATTTATAGTTCTGTATCGGGTACCGTATTCAAGGTAGATTCAGCCATCGATGCTTCCGGCTATCGCAAGCCTTGTATCATCATCAATGTAGAAGGCGATGAGTGGGAGGAGAGCATCGACCGCTCCGATAAGTTGGAGACCGTAGAGGCCCATCCAGAGCTCACCCCAGAGGAAATCGTCAACCGCATCAAGGTAGCTGGAGTTACCGGTATGGGTGGTGCAGGATTCCCCACCTTCATCAAGCTCTGTCCTCCTCCGGGAGCCAAGGCTGAGTGTGTCATCATCAATGGTGTGGAGTGTGAACCTTATATCACCGCCGACTATCGTCTGATGATGGAGCATGCCGATGAGATTCTCGTGGGCTTAAACCTCCTCATGAAGGCAGCCAAGGTAGAGAAAGGCTATATCGGTATCGAAGACAATAAGCCAGCTGCCATCAAGCTCTTCGAGGAGAAGACCGCCAACGATGCCCGTATCGAGATCGTGCCATTGGCCAAGAAGTACCCACAGGGAGGTGAAAAGCAGTTGGTCGATGCAGTGATTCGCCGTCAGGTGCCAGCTCCTCCAGCTATACCTGTCAATGTAGGTGCCATCGTGCAGAACGTAGGTACAGCCTTTGCCGTATATCAGGCAGTCATGAAGCACAAGCCACTCTTCGAGCGCTATACCACGGTAACGGGTAAGCAGGTAAAGAACCCTGGCAACTTCCTCGTACGTATGGGTACGCCATTCTCTCAGCTCATCGACACCTGCGGTGGTCTGCCAGAGGGCGACAACAAGGTGTTGTCGGGAGGTCCGATGATGGGTAAGGCAGTCATCAGCCTCGACGTGCCCGTAGTAAAGGGTACCAATTCCATCACCATCCTTACCGATGCCGATGCACATCGCAAGAAGGCGGAGCCTTGCATCCGCTGTGCCAAGTGTGTGGAGGCCTGCCCTATGGGTCTGGAGCCATACTTGCTCGCTACCTTGAGCGTGATGAAAGACTATGAGCGCCTGGAGGCAGAAGACATCACCTCATGTATCTCCTGCGGCTCATGCCAGTTTACCTGTCCTTCCCATCGTCCTATCCTCGACAACATCCTTGCCGGCAAGGGCGCAGTGATGGGCATCATCAAGGCACGCAATGCCAAGAAGTAATTCACTTACGAAATACATTGAATAAAGAAAATGAGTAAATTAATCGTTTCATTATCGCCACACGCCCATGGCAATGAGTCGGTGGAGAAGAACATGTACGGCGTTATCATCGCCCTCGTACCTGCCATCCTCGCCTCATTCTATTTCTTCGGGTTGGGTTCGGCAGTTGTACTGCTCACCTCTGTGGCAGCCTGCGTCTTCTTCGAGTGGGCCATCACCAAATATCTCCTGAAGGCAGAGACCTCGCTCACCGACGGCTCAGCCATCATCACCGGTCTTTTGCTCGGCATGAACCTGCCTAGCAACCTTCCGCTTTGGATAATCATCATCGGTGCCCTCTTCGCCATTGGTGTGGGCAAGATGACATTCGGCGGCTTGGGCAACAATCCTTTCAATCCCGCGTTGGTAGGTCGTTGCTTCCTGCTCGTCAGCTTCCCTGCCCAGATGACCTCATGGCCTGTGGCTGGTCAGATGGCAGCATATACCGATGCCACCACAGCCGCCACCCCATTGGCTATCATGAAGACCGCCATCAAGACTGGCGACTCTTCTATCCTCAATCAGTTGCCAGACTCGCTCAGCCTTCTCTTCGGTGCTACGGGCGACGGTTTCGGTGCCGGTACCACGGGTGAGGTTTGCGCCATCGCCCTCTTGCTGGGCTTGGCTTACATGCTCTGGAAGAAGGTCATCACCTGGCATATCCCAGTGAGCATCATCGCTACCGTCTTTGTGTTCAGTGGTTTGATGCACCTGGCCAACCCCGTGTACGCCAATCCTTTCGCAGTCATCCTGAGTGGTGGTTTGATGCTCGGCGCCATCTTCATGGCCACCGACTATGTTACCTCTCCTATGACCCACAAGGGCCAGCTCATCTACGGTGTGTGCATCGGTCTCCTCACCATCATCATCCGTAACTGGGGTAGCTATCCTGAAGGTATGTCATTCGCAATTCTCATCATGAATGCGTTTACACCTCTTATTAACACATACGTTAAACCCAAGCGCTTCGGAGAGAAGCCCGCTAAGAAATAAGGAGGACAGAGACATGCAGAAATTAGAATCATCTCTTAAGAATATGGTGCTCGTGCTCGTAGGCGTTGCGCTTATCGTGGGCGCCGTGCTGGCTTACGTCAATCATCTTACCTCTGGTCCTATTGCTGAGAAGGCAGAGAAGTCGCTCGCAGCAGGTATCAAGAGCGTGATGGGTACCGACGACCTGCAGGTGGCAGAGCCTGTAGAAGTATCCCAGACCATCGATGGCAAGCAGGTAAACTTCACCCTCCATCCCTGCTCCGACAAGAGCGGCCAGTCACTGGGTGCAGCCGTAGAGAGCACCACAGGCGGATTTGGCGGCGACCTCAAGGTACTCGTCGGTTTCGACCAGGAGGGCAAGATATTGGGTTACACCATCCTCCAGGCTTCCGAGACCCCAGGACTGGGTGCCAAGGCTACCACTTGGTTTCAGAAAGACGGCAAGGGAAGCGTGATAGGCAAGAGCCCCAAAGACGGCGACCTGCACGTAAGCAAGGACGATAAGAGCGGCAATGCCGTAGATGCCATCACCGCCTCTACCATTACCAGCCGTGCATTCCTCAAGGCTATTAACCAGGCATACGGTGCATACACCCAGCAGGGTGCAGATGCACAGAGCGGAGCCACTAAAGTAAAGAAAGGATAAGTCCACTATGAGTAATATTAAGATTTTGATGAACGGACTCATCAAGGAGAACCCTACCTTTGTGTTGCTCCTCGGTATGTGTCCTACCCTTGCCACCACTACGAGTGCCATCAATGGTCTCTCCATGGGATTGGCTACTATGGCAGTGCTTATTTGCACCAACTTCGTGATATCCTGTATCAAGCGTATCACCCCGGATATGGTGCGTATCCCTGTGTTTATCGTCGTGATAGCAGCCTTCGTTACCATCCTGCAGATGGTGATGAGCGCCTATGCCCCCGACAGCATCAATCAGGCCCTCGGCATCTACATCCCACTGATTGTGGTCAACTGTATCATCCTCGGTCGTGCAGAGAGCTTTGCTGCCAAGAATTCGCCTGTAGCCAGCCTTTTCGACGGTCTTGGTTGTGGCTTGGGCTTCACCCTCGCATTGACCCTTCTCGGTTGTGCGCGTGAGATTCTGGGCGCAGGCAGCGTCTTCGGAGTAAGTTTGTTGCCAGAGACCACCAATATCCTGGTGTTCATCTTGCCTCCTGGCGCCTTCCTCACACTGGGCTACATCATTGCTATATTTAATAAGGTAAAGAAGTAACATTATGGAATATTTATTGATATTTATCTCTGCGATATTCGTCAACAATATCGTCTTGTCGCAGTTCCTCGGCATCTGTCCGTTCCTGGGCGTATCCAAGAAGATTGATACCGCCATCGGTATGGGAGGCGCCATCGCCTTCGTCTTGACCTTGGCTACCATTATCACCTGGTTGGTACAGAAGTTTGTGCTCGACCCATTCGGACTTCAATATCTCCAGACCCTGTCGTTTATCCTCGTGATAGCAGCGTTGGTACAGATGGTGGAGATTATCCTCAAGAAGGTATCTCCTGCGCTTTACCAGGCACTGGGTATCTTCCTGCCCCTGATTACTACCAACTGTGCCGTGCTCGGAGTAGCCATTCTGGTTATCCAGAAAGACTTCAATCTCCTGCAGAGCGTAGTCTACGCCTTCTCTACCGCCCTCGGTTTTGCGTTGGCTCTCATCGTCTTCGCAGGCATCCGCGAGCAGCAGGCATTGGTACGCATCCCCAAGGGCATGCAGGGCATGGCCATCGTGCTCGTTACAGCCTCCCTCCTGAGTCTGGCCTTCATGGGTTTCTCAGGCGTAGATGGCGGTCTGAAGGCCCTCTTCGGGTTAGAGTAATCCCAGTACTATACAGATAGTATATACATCATAAAGCCCTAGGCGAGAATCCTACTCTTGCCTAGGGCTTTTCCGATTGAGCCGAAGGAGTGCGCTTAGCCAATCCTTCACCCTAATAACAACAACAAAATAACTTTTTCTCCAAAACATTTGGCGGTTCCATGGAAAAAGTTTATCTTTGCATTGTCTTAGAAATAATAACGTTTATGGAAATGCAAGCATTAAGATTCAATCCAGCTCAGCAAGCGGTACTCAATGTGATTTCGTGTCTTAGGTCAGAGCAAGACTTAGCGGATTTGAAACGAACATTGGTAAAGTTTATGAACGAGCGTATGCAGCGAGAGATGGATAAACTTTGGGATTCTGGAGCATGGAGCAATGAGAAGTTGCAAGCCATGCAGTCTGAACATATGCGTACAGCATACAAATAAATACGTATATGCTAAGAAATATAGTCTTAGACACCAATTGCTTGCTACAGATTATCGCTCGCAGAAGCTCGAACTATTTCTTATGGGAAGGATTTTTGAATGGAGACTATTGCCTTTGTTATACCACAGAAATACTTGAGGAATACGAAGAGATTCTTTGTCAAAAGACCAATCGTTTGATTGCTTCCATGGTATTGGAAATTATGACACAAGCTCCAAACACCCTAAGAGTAGATGCACATTATCATTGGAATTTAATAACCCAAGATCCTGATGATAATAAGTTTGTTGATTGTGCGGCTTTTTCCAATGCAGACTTTATTGTGTCAGATGACAGACATTTCAAAGTATTAGAAAGCGTAGACTTTCCTAAAGTCGTAGTAGTGCGATTAGAGGAATTTGCCAGGTTATATCGTAGCCTCAATTCCTAAAAATGCACAGAGGCAGAAATTTGAGATAAACAGAGCCTTTATTTGGTTCATTTTGGTTCATATCTTCTTATTCCTTTACTCCGTCATGTCGGCTCGTTGTGATGCCGGCACGGCATCACAATCGAGGGCTGTGTTAAAAAAAGAAAAATAGGCTCTAAAATTTCTTTAATCCGTGTGGTGATAAATGTCTCAAAAAGTGTTAATCAATTTCTTCGTCCGTTGG
>CAVKLF010000066.1:0-11403 GCA_963657075.1 bacterium
GACATGCCAAAAGGTTACATTTAACCATGTAACCATGTAACCATGTAACCTTTTCGCTCCCTTTTTTCCATATTTCCATCTTTCCATATTTCCATCTTTCCATCTTCGTCCCCACATCTCCCCCGCCCCGTGCCCACGTCTCCCCTGCCCCGTCCCCGACGTGCCATCCCGGGCGTGGCCACATCTCCCCTGCCGCGTCGCCACGCATCGCACGACATCTGGTACAGGGGGCGCGCGAGGATTGGTACAACTATTGCGGATGCCGCAGAAAAGCCGTATCTTTGCACTGTCAATGAAACGCATTGGCTATGTGAATCCTATCACATACTTACTCACACTCTAAAAAAACTGAAGTACTATGGGTATTAAAGTAAAAGCCATCGAGCGCAACGTGGCGTTCGAGAAAGGAAAGGAAAAGTGGGCGTACGTCTTGCAGGCCAACCTCTACGGCAGGCTCGACGACACCAAGGTAATCAACGAGGCTGCCGTGCGCAGCGGTCTGCCCAAGGCCGTGATCAACGCCGGCTGGACTGCCATCGGCGAGGTAATCAAGGCTTGGGCCACCGAGGGACACACCGTAGCCATCCCAGGGCTGGGCAGCCTGCGATTTGGGCTGAACAGCGACTCCGTGAGCGATGTAAACCTGGTGAGCAGCTCGCTCATCAAGCGCCGCTACATCATCTTCGCCCCCAACACCGAGATCAAGGAGGAGCTGGCCAAGACCTCGGTAAGCATCACTTGCTACGACCGCTACGGCAATATCGTGAAGCAGGTTACCTCCACCGACAAGGATGACACCGACGACACGGGCGACGACACCTCCGACTCTACCGACCAGGGAGATACTGGCTCGGGAGGCACTAGCACCGGCGGCTCAGGCTCCGAATCGGGCGGCACTAGCTCGGGCGGCGGGTCCAGCCTCTAATTAGAGGTAAAAAGGTAAAAGGGTAAAAAGGTAAAAAGAGCCTTGACCCCCTTTTACTTTTTAAGTAATAGTAAAAAAAATAAGTTGGTAGAGATTTTCTTGTCAAGAATTAGAGAATTTTTCATTTCTTGGCAGTTTTGAATGGACAAGAATTTTAGGAAGCAGCGGCTTGACTAGTCAAGCCTTTCCCGTCATTCTCATTCTTCAGAGCAAGCAGGAAATTCTTAAATTCTCTAATTCTTGATAAAAAAGAAAATGAGATGAAAATGTACCAAGTTATTTTTTAAAATCATCACTAAAAAAAGAAAGGAAAAAAATCATGAAGAAAGAAACTTGGAAAACCATCCTGCAAGTCGTCGTATCGGTGATCACTGCCGTAGCTGCCACCCTCGGCATCACCAGCTGCACGGCTCTCTAGCAGCCGCACTGCCATCACTCTCTGGCATGCCCCCCTTAGTGTGGGGGGATTTGCAAATCTCCCCACACACCAACAGCTACTCCCGGCAAGAAACAAAACAAACTCTTGCCGGGAGTTTTTTGGGCGAAGATATCGGGGGCGGATTGCAAATCCGAGAAGAGCAGACGTTGGATTTTAGTAATATTATTAGTCTGGTTTAAGCACGAAATGCTATACGGATATTACAAAAAATGGTCTTTTGCGTTAGTTTTAGCTATGCCAAAGGTTAAAAATTTGCGTATTTGATAATTTCTACCTATCTTTGCAAAAAGAAAAAGTAACAACTAATTAAAAATTATCTAGTATGGAAAGAATCAGAAGTGCAAAATGTATTTTGGACTATGCTCCAAATTTCCATACAGGTGTAGCTTCTGTGCTAACGCCTGGAAGGAGGAATAGGCAATTACGTAAAGCCATTATGTCTATGACCCAGAACGAAGGTCTTTACGAAGATTGGCGAGCTGTGGGAAATGACCTGCGTGTAGCAATAAATAAGTTTCAAATAGGAATGTCATGGCAAAGAAAGTAATGGCACACAAGGGAAGTAATGGTGTTACTCAAGTAGCCATGAGCCAAACCTACGAAGGTCCGTTGCCTGCGCCAGCTGATTTTTCTGCATACAAAGAAACATTGCCTAGCGCTCCAGAATGAATCATGACTATGGCAGAAGAAGAACAGCGTTGAAAGATTTGGTGGTATATGAATACCTGATATTAATAAGGTGGGCGCAAGCCTGCCTTATTTTTATATGTCTAAATTAGAGCAGAAAAGTTGGGTAACTTGAAATAGTTTTGAATATTTTTCGTACTTTTGCGAAAAAATAATAACGCTTTAACTTATTTCAATAGTTCGTAAAAAGATGGAAATATTAAAAGATCATTCCATCCGTACAGGCAAAATATATTTCGGGCAAATAATTTGCGGGTATCAAAAAAATTATCTATCTTTGCAGAAATTATCACATTCATAAGCATCGCATCATGAAACAGCAAATGAAACGAGTGCCCTATGGAGTGTCTGACTTCAGGGCTGTCATAGAGCAGAATCAGTATTATGTCGACAAGACGATGTTCTTGGCGGAGCTAGATTACTAACCATAAAAACATACAGAAACCATGCAAGAAAACATTAAGAAAACACTCGGCGGAGCCTTCCACCGCAAGCAAGCACTGCTGTTTCTCATCACAGCCCTGCTCACCGTCATCGTATGGAACATGCCCATCGACAGCTTTGGCATCGAGGGCCTCACCATCGTGCAGCAGCGCGTGATAGCCATCTTCGTGATGGCAGTGCTGCTCTGGCTCACCGAGGCCATACCGGCATGGGCCACCAGCGTGGTCATCATCTTCGTGCTGCTCTTCTTCGTGAGCGACTCGGCATTCAACTTCATGCAGGGCTCCGAGGGCGAGTATGGCAAGCTGCTCGACTACCAGGGCGTGATGGCCTGCTTCGCCGACCCCACCATCATCCTCTTCCTGGGCGGATTCGCCCTGGCCATCGCAGCCACCAAGAGCGGGCTCGACGCCCTCATGGCGAGAGTGCTCATCGCCCCCTTCGGCAGCAAGTCGCAGTACGTGCTGCTGGGCTTCATGCTCATCACGGGCATCTTTTCCATGTTCATCTCCAATACCGCCACGGCGGCGATGATGCTCACCTTCCTCACCCCCGTGTTCAAGGCCCTGCCAGAGGGCGGCAAGGGGCGCGTGGCACTCACCATGGCCATACCCATCGGCGCCAACCTGGGCGGCATGGGCACCCCCATCGGCACCCCGCCCAACGCCTTCGCCTACAAGGTGCTCAACGAGCAGATGCACCTGGGCATCAACTTCGGCGAATGGATGATGATCATGGCGCCGATGGTCATCATCATGCTCGTGGTGGCATGGTACGTGCTGCTCAAGATGTTCCCCTTCCAGACCGACCATATCGAGGTGAGGATAGAGAGCAACGCCAAGCACAACTGGCACACGGTGGTAGTGGCCGTCACCTTCCTGACCACCATCGTGCTCTGGATGTGCGGCAAGCAGCTGGGCATCAACGCCAATACGGTGGCCATGCTGCCGATAGCCGTGTTTGCCCTCACGGGCGTGCTCACGGCCGATGACCTGAAGGAGATAGACTGGTCGGTAATATGGATGGTGGCAGGCGGATTTGCTCTCGGACTGGCGATGAACGGCACCGGCCTGGCCGAGGCTGCCGTAAAGAGCATCCCGTTCGGCGAGTTCAACCCACTGCTCATCATGGTGATAAGCGGTCTGGTATGCTTCGCCCTGAGCAATTTCATCTCCAATACCGCCACCGCCGCCCTCCTCATCCCCATCCTGGCAGTGGTATGCGCGGGCATGGGCAGCAAGCTGGCGGCCATCGGCGGCATGGAGACGGTGATCATCGGCGTGGCAGTGGCAGCCTCGTGCGCCATGTCGCTGCCCATCTCCACCCCGCCCAATGCCATCGCCTACTCCACCGGGCTTGTACAGCAATCGGACATGGTGAAGGCCGGGCTTACCGTGGGCGTGCTAAGCATGGTCATCGGCTACACCGTGCTCATCGCCTTCTGCAAACTCAATGTATTGTAACATATAATCCCTAAAGAAGAATGAAAAAAATAGTAATCGGCATCGACGTGGGCATCTCCACCACCAAGATAGTGGGCATCGACGAGCGGGGCATGGTAATCAGCCCCATACGCATCAAGGCCACCGACCCCATCACGTCGCTCTACGGAGCCTTCGGCAAGTATCTGCACGACAATAAGATAGCCCTCGACGAGGTGGAGCAGGTGATGCTCACGGGCGTAGGGAGTGCCTACATCGACGAGCCTATCTACGGGCTGCCCACCTCCAAGAGCCAGGAGTTTGTGGCCGACGGACTGGGCGCCAAGTATGAGAGCAAGCTAGACCGCATGATCGTGGTGAGCATGGGCACGGGCACATCGCTCGTAAAGTGCGACGGCGACACCATCAAGCACATCGGAGGCATCGGCATAGGCGGCGGCACGCTGGCAGGCCTGAGCCGCATCATGCTCAAGACCGACGACATCAAGCAGATCATACACCTGGCCAAGGAGGGCGACGTCTCGAAGATCAACCTCCTGATAGGCGACATCAGCGCCAAGCCGCTGCCCGGACTGCCGATGAACGCCACCGCCTCGCTCTTCAGCAACGCCAAGGCCAACGCCTCGCGCGAGGACATCGCCACCGGGCTCATCTGGATGGTGCTGCAAAGCATCGGCTCGGCCACCATCCTCTCGTCGCTGGAGTCGGGCATCAAAGACTTCGTGATGATAGGCAATCTCACCCTGCTGCCACAGTGCCGCGAGGTGTTCCCTGCCATGGAGAAACTCTACGGCGTAAGGTTTAGAATACCCAAGTACTCCGAGTTCTGCACCGCCATCGGCGCGGCTCTCGACTATAGGAGGGAGCTGCAATAAAAAAAACACAATTCTGGAAGCCACAACGGGCACAACGCCGCAACATATTGATATATAGAACGTTAAACGTTTCGGAAAACGAGATACAATAAAAGTTTTCCGAAACGTTTTCTATTTCGCCTGATTATCAGCGACTTAATATTTTTTAACCATAAAAAAGTCATCCAAAAGTACTAAATTCCAGATAAAATACTTACCTTTGCAATGTCGAGAAAGAGGTCTTACCGACCACTTCAAGGCATAAAGAGTTAATACTAAGCATTTTAATAAATAATCGTAAAAGTAAAGCACGAAATGATCCAGACAGTAGTAAAGCGTGACGGACGCATCGTAGGGTTTAACGAACAGAAAATCATGGCAGCCATCCGCAAAGCCATGTTGCATACCGACAAGGGTGAAGACAGCAAGCTCATCGAGCAAATCACCGACCATGTAGCCTATCGCGGCAAGAGCCAGATGAGCGTAGAAGCCATCCAGGACGCCATCGAGATGGAGCTGATGAAGAGCGCACGCAAAGACGTGGCACAGCGATACATCGCATACCGCAACCAGCGCAACATCGCCCGCAAGGCCAAGACACGCGACGTATTCATGAGCATCGTGAATGCCAAGAACAACGACATCACCCGCGAAAACGCCAACATGAACGCCGACACACCAGCCGGCATGATGATGAAGTTTGCATCGGAGACCACCAAGCCCTTCGTAGACGACTACCTCCTCTCGGAGGACGTGCGCGACGCCGTGATGCACAACTACGTGCACATACACGACAAAGACTACTACCCCACCAAGAGCCTCACCTGCGTGCAGCACCCTCTGGACATCATCCTGCAGCACGGCTTTACGGCAGGCCACGGCTCCAGCCGCCCCGCCAAGCGCATAGAGACAGCAGCCGTACTGGCCTGCATCTCGCTGGAGACCTGCCAGAACGAGATGCACGGCGGACAGGCCATCCCCGCCTTCGACTTCTACCTGGCTCCCTACGTGCGCATGTCGTACCAGGAAGAGGTGAAAAACCTGGAAAGACTGACGGGCGAAGACCTGAGCGACCTCTACGACGCCCCCATCGACGACTACCTTACCCAGAGCCTCGACGGCCTGGAGGGCAAGGCACGCCTGGAGCAGCACGCCATCAACAAGACCGTAAACCGCGTACACCAGGCCATGGAGGCCTTCATCCACAACATGAACACCATCCACTCGCGTGGCGGCAACCAGGTGGTATTCTCCAGCATCAACTACGGTACCGACACCAGCGCCGAGGGCCGCTGCATCATGCGAGAGATACTGGAGAGCACCTACGAGGGCGTGGGCAATGGCGAGACTGCCATCTTCCCCATACAGATATGGAAAAAGAAACGTGGCGTAAACTATCTGCCCGAAGACCGCAACTACGACCTCTACCAGCTGGCCTGCAAGGTGACGGCACGCCGATTCTTCCCCAACTTCCTGAACCTCGACGCCACCTTCAACCAGAACGAGAAGTGGCGCGCCGACGACCCTGAGCGCTACAAGTGGGAGATAGCCACCATGGGATGCCGCACCCGCGTATTCGAAGACCGCTGGGGCGAGAAGACCAGCGTGGCCAGAGGCAACCTGAGCTTCTCTACCATCAATATCGTGAAGCTCGCCATCGAGTGCATGGGCATCGAAGACGAGAAGCAGCGCATCGACATGTTCTTTGCCAAGCTGGACAATATCCTCGACATCACTGCCAAGCAGCTCGACGAGAGATTCCAGTTCCAGAAGACGGCGATGGCCAAGCAGTTCCCACTGCTGATGAAGTACCTATGGGTGGGCGCCGACAAGTTGGCCCCCGAGGAGAGCGTAGAGAGCGTCATCAACCACGGTACCCTGGGCATCGGCTTCATCGGACTGGCAGAGTGCCTCAAGGCGCTTATCGGCAAGCACCACGGCGAGAGCGAGAAGGCGCAGGAGCTGGGCCTGAAGATAGTGACCTACATGCGCGACCGTGCCAACGACTACAGCGTGAAGTACCACCACAACTACTCCATCCTGGCCACACCGGCAGAGGGACTCAGCGGCAAGTTTACCAAGAAAGACCGCAAGGAGTTTGGCGTCATCCCGGGCGTAACCGACCGCGACTACTATACCAACTCCAACCACGTGCCCGTATACTACAAGTGCACCGCCCTGCAGAAGGCGAAGATAGAGGCACCATACCACACCCTGACCCGCGGCGGCCACATCTTCTACGTGGAGATAGACGGCGACGCTACCCACAACCCTTCGGTCATCGCCAGCGTGGTAGACATGATGGATAAGTACGACATGGGCTACGGATCGGTAAACCACAATCGCAACCGCTGCCTGGACTGCGGCTACGAGAATGCCGACGGCGACCTGGAGACGTGCCCCAAGTGTGGCAGCCACCATATCGACAAGCTGCAGCGCATCACGGGCTACCTGGTGGGTACCACCGACCGCTGGAACTCCGGCAAGCTGGCCGAACTGCACGACCGAGTGACTCACATCGACACGCCGAAGAAGTGAAAATATGAAAGGTGAAAATATGAAAATATGAAAAGGTGAAAAACTGAAAAATGATAAGTGTATTAAGCATAGTACACGACACGATGGTAGACGGTCCGGGCTTCCGCACAAGCATCTATTGCGCGGGATGCCCCAACCACTGCCCCGAGTGTCATAACCCCCAGTCGTGGGACATCAGCCACGGCACGCCGACATCTACCGAAGAGCTGATGCAGGAAATCATGAGCGACCCCTTCGCCAACGTCACCTTCTCGGGCGGCGACCCCATGTTTCAGGCAGAAGGCTTCGCCGAGCTGGCCCGTGCCATCCGCCGGGAGAGCGACAAGACCATCTGGTGCTTTACGGGCTATCTCTTCGAAAACCTGGTAAAGAACCCGCAGCAGCTGGCCTTGCTCCAGCTCATCGACGTGCTGGTAGACGGTCCCTTCGTCAAGGCCCTGCACGACCCCGACCTCTTCTTCCGCGGCAGCAGCAACC
This sequence comes from bacterium, assembly GCA_963657075.1. Lineage (GTDB taxonomy): Bacteria > Bacteroidota > Bacteroidia > Bacteroidales > Bacteroidaceae > Prevotella. Next base: position 7,807 of record CAVKLF010000066.1, read on the forward strand.
AGCGCATCATCCATGTAAAGAAATCATTGGAGACGGGCAAGGTAGTGGAGCTGCACCTTACCCGCGACAATCCTAACCCTACGCTATAAGTACAATACATCAATCCACCCCCAGTTGCAGGAGCAGCTGCTTGATGTAAGGGCGTTCCCAGTCTTGCTGATGAAAGCGCTCGGTATCGTATATCAGCAAGTCGATATCTATCGCTATCACCCCCATGTGGCTCTGCGCCGTACTGCGGCCGCACTTGCGCTCTATGCTCTTGAGCGCCAGCTCCACACGTTCACGGCTCACACAAGTATATCCAGCCCCTATCAGATTCATGAATTTATCCGACGTGATGCCGATAGGTTCTGTCCACAAACGAGCGCCAAACACCATATCCCCGAAGGTTTCCTGCAGCAAGGCCACAGCCTTGTCTACATTCTCCTCCTGGTGATAATTCGACCCCAGAGCCAATACGATTCTTTTCCTGTTCTTTTTGTTCATCTAACTATCTTATCCGCTTTTTTTTGCAAAAAAAATGCAAACGAGCGCAATCAAAGTTTACTTTCTAATTGCCGAGTGCCGCTTTTTTATGCAAAGTTAGAAAAAATACTTTAACAAAATGTACATTATCCATTTTTTTTAGTATTTTTGCACTATGAACAGAACAAAATCATTTTTGATAGGTCTACTGCTGTGCCTCAGCTGTGCCGCCAACGCACAGATGAGGTGGAACCAAGCGTACCAGACCTACATCAATCAATATAAAGACCTCGCCATCGAGCAGATGTTGCGCTACCACATCCCGGCAAGCATCACGCTGGCCCAGGGCCTCTTCGAGAGCGCGGCAGGCAAGAGCGACCTCGTGCGCCAGGGCAACAACCACTTTGGCATCAAGTGCCACGACTGGACAGGTCCCACCCAGTACCACGACGACGACGCCCGGGGCGAATGCTTCCGCGTGTACCAGGATGCCCGAGACAGCTACGAAGACCACAGCAAGTTTCTGGCACGCCAGCCACGCTACGCATCCCTCTTCCAGCTCAGCCAGCAAGACTACAAGGGGTGGGCGCAAGGACTCAAGCGATGCGGATACGCCACCAACCCACAGTACGCCAACAAGCTGATACAAATCATAGAGCTGTACAAGCTCAACGAGTACGACAAGGCCAAGCGATACGACCGGTTTATGGCAGACCACACAGGCGCGGAGCAACCCGTCAACGCACAGGGCATCCTGCACCCCATCCACCGCTTCAACGACAACTACTATCTCATAGCCCGAGAGGGCGACAACTTCCGGGCACTGGGCAAGGAGGTGGGCATCAGCTGGCGCAAGCTGGCCAGATACAATGAGCTGGACAAGCAGGCCACACTGCACAAGGGAGACATCATCTACCTCAAGAAAAAACGTAGCAAGGCCCCCAAGCAGTACAAGAAGAGACCACACGTGGTACAGACCGGCGAAAGCATGTACACCATCGCACAGAAGTACGGCATACGACTGAAGAGCCTCTACAAGATGAACCATCTGGACCCTGAAGTACCCGTAAGCGTGGGAACAAAACTCAAAGTAAGATAAAGGCCGATTAAAGGTAAATAAGTAAAAAGGTAAAAAAGTAAAAAAAGGAGAGCGAAGAAATGAAGAAGAAAACCATCATGACATGGGTTGCCCTGGCAATGATGCTGGCACCCGCCAAGACCATCGCACAAAACTTCGACGACTACTTCGAAGACAAAACCCTGCGCGTAGACTACATCTTCTCGGGCAACCAGACACAGCAGATGATAGCCGTAGACGAGCTGGCAGTAATGCCCCGCTGGTATGGCAAGAAGCAGCACCTCGGCGAACTGCCCATCGAGGGAAACGGACAGATTACCGTACGCGACCATCGAACGGGGCAGGTAATCTATCGCAACTCCTTCTCCACCCTCTTCCAGGAATGGCTCTCCTACCCCGAGGCCGCCCATAACACGCAGAGCTTCGAAAACGTATTCCTCGTGCCTATGCCCAAGGATACCGTAGACATCACCCTCGACCTGCGCAACAACCGGCGCGAGATAACCAACACCCTCACCCACCAGGTGGCACCGGGCGACATCCTCATCCACCACAAGGGCCTCCACCCCACCCCTTACGTTACCCTGCAGCAGGCCGAAGACACCACCCACTGCATACACATAGCATACGTGGCAGAGGGATACACCGAGGCAGAGATGCCCACCTTCCTCAAGGACGCACAAGACGCCACCGAGGCCATCTTCGCCCACGAGCCCTTCAAGGGGATGAGAAACCGATTTAACGTAGTGGCGGTAAAATCGCCATCCGAGGAGAGCGGAGCCAGCTGGCCCGCCAAGGGCATCTGGAAGAGCACAGCCCTAGGCTCGCACTTCGACACCTTCTATAGCGACCGATACCTCACCACGCTGCACCTCAAGCAGTTGCACGACTGGCTGGCAGGTACGCCCTACGAGCATATCATCGTACTGGTAAACTCCGACAAGTACGGCGGTGGCGGCATCCTCAACTCTTACAACCTCACCACCTGCCACCAGAAGTGGTTTAAGCCAGTGGTGGTACACGAGTTTGGCCACTCCTTCGCCGGTCTGGCCGACGAGTATGCCTACGAGAACGAGGCGATACCGATGTATCCGCACGACGTGGAGCCATGGGAGAAGAACATCACGACGCTGGTAGACTTCGAGAGCAAATGGAAATCGATGGTAGCCAAGAAGACTCCTATCCCCACCCCCCTCTCCAGCAAGGAGAAGGAAGCAGCCACCAAGGTGGGCGTATTCGAGGGGGCAGGATACAGCACCAAGGGCGTATATCGCGGCGTGCAAGACTGCCGTATGCGCATCAACGAGACCCCAGAGTTCTGCCCCGTTTGCAAGAAGGCCCTCCAGGACCTCATCGACTTCTATACGAAAAAGTAAAAAGGTAAAAGGGTAAGTTGGTATACCAAGTTATTTTTTATCATCACTTAGTAAAAAGCAAGCATTATGAAAGAGCAAGTATTGAATATCCGCTACCAAATCGCCGAGCTTACAGAGCTGAGCGATGCCGAGCAGCAGCTCGTAAAGAAGGCTATGGCTGCCACCCACAATTCGTACGCCAACTACAGCCACTTCCATGTAGGGGCAGCCTGCCTGCTGGCAGACGGTAAAGTCGTGATAGGGGCCAACCAGGAGAACGCCGCCTTCCCCTCGGGCCTGTGTGCCGAGCGAAGCGCCATCTTTGCCGCCCAGAGCAATTACCCTGAGCAGGCCATCCTCACCCTGGCGATAGCTGCCCGCAACGAGCACGGCTTCCTCAAGTCGCCCATCTCGCCATGCGGTGCCTGCCGCCAGGTAATCCTGGAGATGGAAGACCGATACAAGCGCCCCGTGCGCATCCTGCTCTATGGCGAGCATGGCACCTACTGCTTCCAGAGCATCAAAGACTTGCTCCCCTTCTCGTTTGTAGACGAGAATATGAAGGAGGAATAGACCCACCATACCCACAAGCAGAAGATGATCTCACCCTCCTCACCGAGTCTCGCGACCGCTTGTTTCCGAAGCTGATGTCGGGCGAGATAGAACTATAAAGACAATACTATTATGGCAGAAATACAA
>CAVKLF010000067.1:0-10936 GCA_963657075.1 bacterium
ATTCTTATAGCTGATGCCTCCAGCCACCACTCCGGCAGCCACCACCAGCCCCAATATAAATTTCATTTTCTTCGTCATTATTTCTCTCGTTTTAAAATATATGGAGCATGAGAACTCTTCACTCTTCGTTCTTCACTCTTCACTTTCCAAAGTTTTGCACTTGCGCCATCACCCTGAGCCAGTTTCCACCCCATATTTTGGCAATATCTTGCTCACTGTACTTGCGTCGGAGCAACTGGAGGGTGAAATTGATGAGTTCAGAGGAATCGGCGAGTCCTCTAATACCACCATCTCCATCAAAGTCGGTACCAATACCCACATGATCGATGCCCATCACGTCGATAGCATGCTCCAAGTGGGCGATGGCATCCATGATGTCTGCCTCCCCCTCCTTGCGCAGAAATCCATGATAGAGCGTAGTCTGAGCTACACCACCCTTGGCAGCGAGGGCCCGCATCTGGTCGTCGGTCAAGTTACGAGGCACGTCACAGAGCGCACGACTGCTACTATGGCTGCATACGATAGGCGTCTGACTAATCTCAAGGGCATCGTAGAAACTATTATCGCCTCCATGGCTTAGGTCTACCATGATGCCCAGACGGTTCATCTCCCTGATGACTTTTTCGCCAAAACTGCTCACCCCATGATGGGTATTGCAGCCACGGGCACTGTCGCAAATATCGTTGTCGCCATTGTGGCAGAGGGTAATATACACGATACCACGCTGTGCAAAGTGTTTTACATTGGCGAGGTCACGCTCCAAGGCAAGTCCATTTTCTATGCCGAGCATAATGCTCTTTCTGCCCTTTCGCTTGTCGCTATAAAGGTCGGCAGGGGTGCGAGCGATACTCAGATAAGCACTGTTCTTGCTCACAATTTCTTCTATCTTGTCGAAAATGAGATCGGCATACTGCATAGGGCCCTGTACATCGAATGCCACCTTGCTGCTGAAACTCTCGCCTAACTTAGGCTGTGGCAAGTAAGCCACCATGGTAGTAGCATCTTGATGACCGTCGGTCATCTTATGGAGGTCTACGAGAATACGAGGGTCACGATGGTCGAACTGGATGCCTTGTGGGAAGAACATCGGAGTATCACAATGAGTGTCGAGTGTCAAGATACGCTTGTGCAATTGCTTGGCTTGATAGAAATGGTCTGCCTGGTTTACTAGCCACTGGAATATCTTTCCACCTTCCTCGCCCAACCACTCTGGATGCCACTGTACTCCGAGTATCTGCTTGTACTCATTGCTCTCGACAGCCTCGATAATGCCATCGGTAGACTTGGCTACGATGCGCATGTGCTTGCCCGGTTCGCTCACCGCCTGATGATGGAACGAATTGACAAATATCTTCTCCTTATTATATATATGATATAGGATAGAGTCTTTTTTGAGTTCTACGCTATGGGTAGGCTCCGACCGGTCGGCATCCTGCGAGTGCTTCACCATCTGCTTGATGTCTTGATACACCTTTCCATCCAAGGCAATCGCCAAGGTCTGAATACCGCGGCAGATACCCAACATAGGTATCTGACGGTTGAAAGCCAAGCGAGTAATCATCAGTTCGGCAGCATCGCGCTCCTGATTGATGTTGTGCAGACGAGGCGAAGGTTCTTCACCCATCCACAATGGGTTGTGATCGCCACCACCCGTCAATATCAAGCCATCAAGATGCTCCAAGGTATTGACAATAACATGGGCGTCGGCCACTGGAGGGATGATGACAGGCGTACCGCCTGCCGCTATCACCTGCTTGTAATAACGATCACGAAGCGTAGCGTCTATGCCCTCGTAATTGGCTGTGAGACCAATGATAGGCTGATGCTTCGCTTCGGGAAAATGAGAGTACGCATCCTGAAGATGCGACTCTATATCAAATGTTTCCATTTGCAGAACTATCTATAAATGATATCGTTTCACTTACTCATCTTCCAACAATACAGGAATCTCGCGCTTGATACTTTGCTCCAAAGAGATGAGTGTCTCGGTAGAAACCACACCTGGGATAGCTTGAAGTTTATTGTTGAGCAAGTCCATCAGCTGTTCGTTGTCGCGAGCATAGAGTTTGAGAAGCATCGTATAAGAACCTGTAGTAAAATGGCACTCTACGATCTCTGGGATATTCTGGAGGCGCTCCACTACCTTCTTGTACATATTGCCACGCTCCAAGTTGAGACCTACGTATGTGCAGGTAGAGTACCCCAGGCTCTTAGGGTTTACGTCGAAACCACTACCCGTGATGAAACCACCTTCGATAAGATGCTGTACACGCTGGTGAATGGCGGCACGAGACACACCACACTCGGCAGCTACGTCCTTGAAAGGTATACGGGCATTCTTTGAGAGGATGCCGAGAATCTTTCTGTCAAGATTGTCTATTTTCTCCATTTCTGTCTGTTTTATATTGTTCCTATTCTTTAGTATGCTATTCTATTAGATAGCAAAATTAATAAAAACATTCGAAACCAACAACAAAATGCACGAATATTTTGCAATATCCGTGCATTTTGTTGCCTTTTATACTCATTTTTGCTTAAAGCCATGTCTTTTTGCCATTTATAGCAGTGCAAACGAATCATTTATCAGATGGTCTGGGAGAAGTAATGGTCGCGCAAAGGCTTGGTCACTTTCTCGCCCTTCAAGACGATCTTCTGCTTGAGTCGGATGTCTTGCGAAGAGGCACCGATCTTTATCTCATAAGCGCCCGGGGCAATGTTCCATTGGCGCCTGCCATCCTTTGTCGCCGAATTTCGCTCGTGACTATAGTATCCCAACTGCTCGGTATAGAGCTTGACACAAACACGCTTGGTCTCGCCTGGACGAAGTGAGACACGAGCGAAACCTTGCAACTGGATAGGATGCAAGGGTTGGCTGGCATCGGTAGGCGAAACATATACTTGAGCTACCTCGGTGGCCTCGACCTTACCCGTATTGGTAACCTCAAAATAGAGATTGCCAGACTCCGAGGTGGTAGGCAACTCATTGGGTACCACCAGATTCTTATAGTCGAAGGAGGTATAGCTCAAACCATAGCCAAAAGGCCACTCCACACGAGGGTCTTGCCTTACGGAATAATTGTAGCAGATAGGCTCGTATACTTCTGTGTTAGGATAGCTGACGCTCAACTTTGCCGAAGGCGAAACATTGCCATAGAGGATATCAGCCAGGGCGTTTCCTCCTTCCTCGCCTGGATACCAAGCCTGCACGATAGCAGCACAACGGCTGGCTATCCTGGAGATAATTTGCGCCCTGCCGCCAAAGACGACGAGCACCACAGGCTTACCCGTTGCCAAGAGTTCCTCCACATATTCCTCCTGCTTGCCCGGCAGGCGCAAGCCCTCACGCTCACGGTTCTCGCCGCAAAGCATCACATTCTCGCCCACAGCTGCTATGATGACATCGCTCCTCTTTGCCATCGACAAGGCTTCAGCCTTATCCACCTTGTCCTCAGCCTGTACCTTGCGATGAAGGAGTTTGTACTCCCAAGCCCGTTTGTCGCCCGACTCCTCAAACTTGGTCTCTATCTCTTCCGTTCAGTCGCATCCACGAGAATACTGAATGTGGATGCCTGCAGGCTTGTTTGCCTCCATACCCTCCAGCAACTTGACAATGTGTGGCAGATGACTGTCATCCCATTTCTTCTTCCAGCTCTGCCAGAAGTAGAACATCGAAGGGAAGGAGTAGTCGCCGCACATAGCCCAGATGGAATTGGCATTAGGCCCCGTGAGCAGAATGTTCTTGACTGGCGAGGAAGGGAGAATGCCATCCACCGTTCTTTCCTGAGATTTCGCCAAAGGCAAGATACCATTGTTTTGCAACAACACGACAGACTGGCTTGCAATATCGTAAGCCGTCTGCCTGTCTTCCTTCGTATCCAGCTGTACATCCTCCTTACTATATAAGTATGGATTCTGATCCATCAATCCTGCGCGTATCTTATAGCGAAGCACATCCTTCACTGCACGCTCGAAGACCTCCTTCTTGACAAGTCCCTTGTCGAGTGCCTCTTGCAAGTGCTCGTAGTTGACGCCACGTGGAAAATCGACATCGTTGCCACCATTGATGGCTGCCACCGCCTTCTGCAAAGGAGTTTCGAGACCGGGTATCTGGTCGATGGCGGTATAGTCGCTTACCACCATACCGTCAAAGCCAAGATAGCCACGCAGGATGTCATTGAGTATCTCGCCGTTGGCAACGCACTTGGTACCATGCACGGCATGGTAGCCAGGCATCAATGCCTTGCAGCCCGCCAAGCGGATCATCGTCTCATGAGGCAAGAGGATGTCTTCCATCAACTCCTTCTCGTCGGCATCGCCGCCCCCTCCATATCCCAGATAATGCTTGGAACAGGCACCCACGCCCTTTCGGAGGTCTCCCTGCTGGAGTCCTCTGACAAAGGCCGTACCCATCACTGCAGAGAGATAACCATCCTCGCCATAAGACTCTTCCAGACGATTGAAACTAGGAGTGCGACAGACATCGACCATAGGCGAGAGCGACAAGACTCCACCCATCTTACGCAGTTCGATGCCCGTCTGACGAGTCTTCTGCTCGGCAAGCACAGGATTGAACGAACAAGCCTGTCCTATCTGCTGTGGATAGATGGTGGCATCGAGCGTATTGATGCCTGAAAGCACTTCTTCATGGAAGAGGGCTGGAATGCCGTTAGGAGTATGGTGCATCAGCCAGTCTTGCACGATAGCCACACGTCTGCGAAGAGAATTGGCATCCTCCAATTCCTGACTGGCATATTGTGAGAAATGTCCGATGCCATAAGGTATCAGCTGCTTGCACTTGGCTGTATCGAGATGACCTTCCTCATCAAACAGTTCGTCCATATATCCACTTCTCAACTGGGCGATGCGCTCTTCCTGCGACATCTTGCCATAGAGTTCGTCCACCTGCTGGTTGAGTGCTTGGGTGTCTTGTTGCCTTACACTTGCCACATGGCCACAGCCAGCCAGCAGCATGGTTGCGCACATACTTGCTGTTATCTGTTTCATATTGCCTTTAGGTTTTATGTTTATACTATGTCTTTTCATTTATAATACTATCGTTAAGATGGTCTTATCAAATGCAAAGATAATCGTAATCAGCAAACTTACCATCATTTTGCCTTAACAATTCTGCCCAAGGCAACAAAAACAAACATAAAAGAAACCTATGTTAACGCCTGTGCGCAACAGGCTACAAGCTATAGAAGCGGTCAACAAACTTTCGGCGGAACAAGCGCCCCACTTTTACATAGTTCAAATGATCGAATGGAGGATAAAAATGGCAAACATTGTCGACCACTTCTATCAAATAGTTCATATTGACGATAAACTTCTGGTTGACCTGCAAGAACTGCTCGTCCATACTCACCAAATCATCACTCTTAATGGTACGCTTCAGGCGAATCGGAGACTTAATACCTGCCACTATCGCTTCCCAACAACGCACGTCGTGATTATACTGGAAGAGCGCAATGTCACGTTTGTCAACCAACTTAAAGTCTACGGTATTGGTGTACATCAAGATCTTTTTAGCATGTTGCCCCTCCATGTTTATATCCGAAGGAACATCTATATTCTGGCTTTCAACATCTTGCTCCCCCAAACGGCGCATCACCTGTTCTAGATCCTGGGTATCTATCGGTTTGAGCAAGACATCAAAGGCCTTCTTTCTGAAAGCAGGCAACACAAACTCATCGTAAGCCGTATACATGACCACCCGACAACGACCATGAGTAAATGAATCTATACGCTCCAAGAAGTCCAGTCCCGAAATGTCGGGCAACTGCACATCCAGGAACAATAAGTCGGGCTGCTTTTCGGAAACCATAGCCAACCCATCTAGCCCAGTATGAGCCACGCCCACTATCTTCACCTGTGGGTATGCCACCAAAAACTTCTGTAAATCATTCGTTGCGCCCAGATTATCATCGATAATTATTGCATTCATCTCATTTTGTTGTTATTGGCAAGTTTTCATCTGCCCATTACTTACTAAACAAATATTTTTATGTGGTCAGGAATCACAATCGTAGCCATACACCCTATTATATTACCTTGCTCCTCCATGTTTTTGAGCGAGAACTTCATCTTATTCTTATTTCGCTCATTGACAACTGCAATAGTTTGGCTGATGATGTTCAATCCTGTACGTTTCTTGTCTACGCTACGTATGTCAAACCCACGTCCATTATCACATACCTTGACACAGGTGGCACTTGCGGTCTTTGTTAAGACGATGCGGATACACTTATGCCCCTCTCTGCCTTTCAGTCCATGCACAAACGCATTCTCCACCAATATTTGTACAAACATAGATGGTATGCGTACCTTGTCCATATCAACAGCCTCAGCCTTTTCTACCTCAAAAGAAAAATCTCCGTCCATCGTATGTTTCTCCACATCAACATACTGTCTCACAAACTCCAATTCTTCCTGGAGCGTCACTTCCATCTTGCTCGCCAAGTCCAAGTTGGCACGTATCAATTTGGTAAGCCCCATTAATTCATTTCGTTCATCATCGTTCGCCTGAATGATTCTGTCGTTAAGCACATTGAAGACAAAATGGGGAGAGATGCGATTTCTCACGCTATCGAGGCGCAACTGCATGATGCGCAAACGGTCTTGAGCATATCGCTTACGAGAACGCATCACGAGCAAAGCTAACAACAAACCGACCACGAGCACCAATCCTATGGAGGCAACCACGAAACCATTGGCTCGCTGAATCTCGGCATTCTTATGTTCCATCTTCAGATGATGGTGCAGTTTCAAGGTGTCTTGCGCAAAACGCTCCATAATCTCAGAAGCACGCATCTTGGTACGATTATGTTCCAAGGAGTCGTTTTGCCGCACATCCTCTATCAAGTTTTCATAAGCGCCCTTATAGTCGCCTATAGCCTTAGCATACTGTCGAAGGTATCGATTGCGTATTTGGCGAAGCCCAAACTCAACTTCTTGTCCAACCTTCTTTTCCTGGCGTAATATCGTTTGCACTTTTGCCATATCGCCACGCTTTACGGCTTGCCCGATACGAATGGAATTGACATAATAAGTGGCAACCTCATCTCCTCTGCTGGTGATGATAGGCTCCACCTCATCTAGATATTTCTCCGACAAAGCTACGTCTCCGAGATTGAGGTATACGTCAGAAAGATTGAGCTTGCAGAGATACATGTCAAAAGTGTCTAGCTTATGATATTTCTCCAAGAAAGCCTTCAGTTGCAAGAACTTCCGAAGCGAAGCCTTATAATCTTTGGCATAATAGTAATAACTACCATAATTGTTTAGATAGTAAGCCTTCATGCTCATCGACATCTGTGAGAAATACTTCTCCGTCTGTTGGTAATACTTCAGGGAGGTGTCGAAATCATTGAGTTGTAGATAGATGGTAGCAAGACCTAGATAGAGTGTGATATTTTCTTGGGCTGGCAACTTGAGCGAATCTACGAGAAACAAGGCTCGGCGGTACAATGCAGCAGCCTCTGGCAGTTGATTTTTGAAGATATAAGCATCTCCCAAATTAGCGCAGACCTTGGGCAGCTGATCCTTAGAGTCGCTATTTGCCAAAAGAGCCTGCGACTCGCGATAAAGCCTAATGACCTCATCAGGGTTTCTGCGATAATTATGGTAAGCTATGGCCTTGCAATTATAAGCAAATGCCAACAGAGAGTTGCGGCGCTCTGTTACCGGTTGGCGCTTGCAATAAGATATAGTTCTAGCCAAGATGGGGTACATTGAATCTGGAGTAGTAGATAGACAGAAATACTTTGCCTTACGAACATATCGCTCATAATAAGTCATGCTATCTGTTGCCGATGCCAAGGCTTTCCTTATCATCTCAGGAGCATGAGGTGACATGGCTTCCACTGAGTCATCAATGCAAGCCAACACATTTCTCTCTTCTTCCGTCTTACCCGATTCCGCTGGTCGATGACAAGCCACTATCATGGTCAACAACAGACATATACACCCAACAACTCTTTTCATATTCCAATTTCCGTTAATGCTCTCTTTTCGTTGCAAAAATAAGCATTTTACTATACATCCACAAGTTTTTCGCCACAATTTATTCCTCTAGGACATAAAAACAAGAGGGACGCAATGCCCTTATCACTAAGAACGCGCCCCTTTTTACAAAGTATTATCACTCCACCATAGTCATTTTCATTGCCATTGGAAATCTGACGGACCACAGTTCCTTGATTAGCATCTACGAGATAGACGCCATGATGATTACCTCTTACTTCCGTAAAGCATAAAGTTTTACCATCTGGGCTCCATGAGAATCCCTCCACATTGGTGCGGAAAGTGCGCTGCACACTAGCACCGCCTTTTGTAGCATTCTTGATCATGATATTGGTGGTTCCATTTTTCTCATTGATATAACCAATGCGCTTTCCGTCAGGAGACAATGCAATCTGAGGGATTACCCACCAGTCGATGGTTGTCGTTTTACGTGACCCAAATATACCCAAAGACTTGCCGACAAGTCTTCCTTTGTAATCTGCCACACAATCTGCATCATCGGTAATCTTCTCAAATTTCACACCGCCCTCTTCTGGCACAAAGACAAGAGAAAAATCAAACTTCCCCTTTGCCTCCGCTCCAAGAGACAGCAAGAGCAATGAAGCCAAGAGACACAAACTATTCATTTTCAGCTTTTCCATATTCTATAAATTTAACTTATTATATTTAAATTTTTCGTTTGCAAAAATAGACAAAACATTTTATTCTTGCAAACAGAGGAAAGCCGCATCGTGCCCGTTTGTATTTCTTAGAAGTACAAATTGCCAAAAATCATGCTTATTCGTCATCAAACAAAAAGCCGAGAAACTCATAAGCATAAGTTTCTCGGCTATATCATGCGATATTTCTTTATTATTTTTTACGTTTTGCCACAGCTGGTTTCTTTGCTTTGGATGCTCCCACCGCCACATTCTCAGTCAACTTGTCTGCTGGCTCAGCTGGCTTTGCTTCTGGCTGAACGATGCTCACAAGCTCAAGGTCGAAGACCAATGTAGAGTAAGGAGGAATCTGACCTGCCTGACGCTCGCCATAAGCCAATTCCTGTGGGATATAGAGCTGCCACTTGCTGCCTACTGGCATCATCGTGAGAGCCTCTGTCCAACCCTTGATCAGACTACCGGCACGGAACTTATCGGTCTTGGCATCGCCATGTTTGGAAGTGGCATCGAATACAGTTCCATCCACCAAGCGACCTTCATAGATAACCTCTACCTCATCGCTAGACTTAGGCACCTCTCCATTACCTTCCTTAATAACCTTATACTGCAATCCACTAGGCAATACCTTCACACCTGGCTTCTTAGCATTCTCGGCAAGAAACTTCTCCCCAGCACCTGCCAAGGCATGGCGCTTGAACTCACCAGCCTGCTTCTCGGTAAAGAAAGTGGTATCCTTGGAAATGGCCGCAACAAACCCCTTGCTAAAGAGAGCGTCATTGATAGAATCCTTGGTACTCATCAATTCCTGCTTGGTACCAGGCAAGATGCGCTGTGCCACCATCTGAGCAATCTGCATACCTGTGATATAAGCAGATCCCTGAGGTGTGTTAGCCTTCTCGATGGCTTCCTCATAACCACGCACAAACTCTGCCATGTAAGCAGTGTCCACCTTATAAGATTGCTGGATGAACGGAATCAAACCACGTGTAGCATACACACCGGCAGCATAACTGAGGGAGTCGCCCTCGCTAGCCAACACGACAGGAGCTACCTTCTTCTCTGTCTTTTTTTTGTTTGCAGCACTAACTGTAAACAAAGAAGCACTCGCCACGAGGACGAGTGCTGTCATTAATATTTTCTTCATTTTAATCTAAGTCCTCTTGAAATGAGTTCCCACAAAAAATTACTTGCCACCTACTGAAATCAACTCAATCTTGAAAATCAAAGTAGAGAATGGCTTGATCTGACCCTGCTCGCGCTCACCGTAAGCCAACTGCTGAGGGATGTAAACCTCCCATACAGAACCTGCTGGCATGTGAACCAAAGCCTCAGTCCAACCCTTGATTACCTGGTTGGCACGAAGGTCTACTGCCTGACCGCGCTTGTAAGAGCTGTCGAATACCTTTCCGTCGATGGTCTTACCCTCGTAGTTTACTTTTACCATAGAGGTATCCTTAGGCATCTCGCCATTACCCACCTTAATAACCTTGTACTGAACGCCTGAAGGAAGAGTTACCACTCCTGGCTTCTTCTTGTTGGCTGCGAGGAATTTTTCGCCAGCCACCTTGTTAGGACCATATTCCTTCTCCATGTTCTTAGCCTTGATAGCCATCATCTTAGTCTGTGCCACCTGAGAAGCCTGCTCGATGGTCATCAAGCCCTTCTTGCCTGTAGTACCTGTGATGAAACCAGCCATGAAGTTCTTCAGAGAGATAGTCTTGGTAGAGTCTTCGCCGAATACCTCGTGATTGATACCCTTCACCATCTGGTTGCTAATCTGCTGACCGATTTGGATACCGGCATAGTAAGCAGCCTTCTTCTTGTCGTCACCAGCGTTGGCACCGTCGTTAAGACCCTTGATAAAGTCGTCCATATAAGCAGTATCCACGCCCATACGCTCTACCATAAACTCTTTCAGACCCTGAGTCTGAGACATACCCATAGCATAACTCATTGTGTCAACATCAGTCTTGAGGTCTGCCTTTGGAGTAGAATTGCCACAACCTACGAATGTAGCAGCAGCACAAGCCACGAGGGCTCCGAAAAATAACTTTTTCATTTCTTGTATTTTTACTTTTTTACTTTTTCCTTTCTTACCTTTACTTCACAGCCACGAGCTCTACATCGAAAATCAATGCTGAGAATGGAGGAATAGAAGCACCTGCGCCACGCTCACCATATCCCAACTGATAAGGGATGAAGAAACGATACTTGGCACCCTCGGTCATGAGCTGCAAGCCCTCTGTCCAACCAGC
>CAVKLF010000068.1:0-10798 GCA_963657075.1 bacterium
AATTGGGCACTCCTATATAAATGCACCATTCTAACCTTTTTCAGCTTGCCGACTAAGCCCAACAGCTTTGCCGAGCCAAGTCAGCAGATCTGCCGACTATGGTCAGCTACTCTGCTGAGCCATGTCGGCACACCGCGTCATCGTACAACTTCCACCTTCATGGTTGTACAGCCATACACTCTTATATCGTACGTCCATACACTCTTATGTCGTACGACCATTCACTCTATATCCGTACGGTTTGGAAGCCATAGTCGTACGACTTGAGGGCTATAGTCGTACGACTATATGGCAGTATGATAATGGTCTATGTCCCCTTGGTAAGTCTATCCAAAAAAGCCTCTGGTCATTTCACAATGTCCAGAGGCTAAATCTTTTTATACTCCTTAAATAATCCTAAAGCCTATTAAATTAGAAATCTAACCAATTTATTCTAAAAACTTATATCAATTCAAATACTTATCTTGGCAAGTTGAATGCCTTGGTCATCTCTGCCATTTCCTCCTGGCTCATACCGTCAGGCTCAAAGCCCATGCACTTGGAGTCGATGTAGATCTTGGCACTCTTGGAAAGTACATCTATCTGATCAAAGGCATCCATTACGTCGAGTCCCTTGGCAAATACGCCATGTTTCTCCCACATCACTACATCGTAGTCTTCCAACTCCTTCAGGGTCTCCTCAGCGAGTTTCAAGCTACCAGGCAACTGATAAGGAACGATACCCAAGCCGAGTGGACAGAAAGCCTTGGTCTCTGGAATCATACTCCAGAGCAAGTTGCTCAGCACGTCCTTGCCCATAAACCGCTTGTTGTGGCTCATGGCAATCAGCTCAATAGGATGTGTATGCACGGTGGCATTATAGGTACTACCCTTTTCTATCAGACGAGCATGTACACTCAAGTGACTAGGAAGCTCGGATGTAGGCATCACTGGATTGTCGGCGATAATCTCGTAGCTGGCGCAGTCGTCGAGAATACGGATGATAGAACCGTTCTCCATCGGCCAACGAGCCAAATCACGCATACGCTTACCTGTACCTTTACAGAAGAAGTAGCAGCCCTTCAAGGCTGGCAACGTAGTGCCAATCTGCTTCACCTCGCTGATAGCTGGCAACACCTTAACAGCGTCATCTACCATATTGGTGACATTGACGGTGATATTACCACCATTACGTTCTGCCCATCCATTCTGCCAGAGATATCCGGCAACTTCTGCTATTTTATCGACCTCCTTCTTCAGGGCAGGACGACCTTCTAAAATACTACTCATTTTATTTGATATTTAAGATTGTTTTGAAAACTGTTGCAAAGGTAATGATTTCAAACGATACCAGACCGCATATTTTGACCATGTTTCCGTGACTTTTGAGACAAGTCGATTTTCGTTCGAACAGTAGGAACGCAAGCGGATAATTTTCAAAAATAATGAACGAAAAGACAAGTGAATTAAATAAAGAATGTGTAACTTTGCCACCGAAATAGAAATAATAATAGAAACAACAATCCACAAAAGACTATGAACAAAAGATTTATTCTATTACTCTCCGCATGCCTTGCCCTCTCGACAAGCATGGACGCTGTAGAAAGAACCAAAATCAACTTCAACGGCGGATGGCTCCTGAAGGTGGGCGATGCGAAGGATGCTGAAACGACACACTATAAGGACGGCACTTGGAAGCAAGTAACCCTCCCCCGCGCCTTCAATGAGAAGGAGGCCTTCAAGGTGTCGATCGAGCATCATAGCGACACCATCATGTGGTACCGCAAGCACTTCCACATCGAGGAGGTAGACGACTGTAAGTACTTCATCGAGTTTGAGGGAGTGCGCTTCGGCGCCGACATCTGGCTCAACGGACAGAAGGTAGGCTATACAGAGAACGGCGTGATGGCGAGCGGATTCGACCTCACTCCCTATATAATAAAAGGTGAAAACGTCATTGCAGTGCGAGTAGACAACTCCTGGGAATATCACGAGAGAAGCACGGGACAGCGCTACCAGTGGAACGACAAAAACTTCAATGCCAACTATGGCGGCATCCCGAAGAATGTGTTTCTGCATACCACCGACAAGCTCTACCAGACCCTGCCGCTCTACAACAACATGAAGACCACAGGTACCTACATCTATGGCACCGACTACGACATCGCAGGCAGACAGGTAACAGTAAACGCCGAATCACAAGTAAAGAACGAGGATACGAAGCCACGATCCTTCCGCTACTTCGCCAAGGTGCTGGACGCCGATGGCAAGGAGGTGGCACATTTGGATGGCGAGCGATATACACTACAGCCTGGCGAGACGAAGACCGTGAAGGTGAGCGGCAAGCTCACGGGGGTACACTTCTGGAGCTGGGGATATGGCTATCTCTACACCGTAAAGACTCTCTTGAAAGCCGACGACGGCAGCAAGATAGACGACGTGGTTACCCGAACAGGTTTTCGCAAGACGCAGTTTGGCGACGGCAAATTCCTCCTCAACGACCGCGCCATCATGATGCACGGCTATGCGCAGCGCACCAGCAATGAATGGCCAGCCGTAGGCATGAGCGTGCCAGCATGGCTAAGCGACTATAGTAATCAATTGATGGTAGAATCGGGTGGCAATCTTGTGCGCTGGATGCACGTGTGCCCCTGGAAGCAGGACATTGAGAGTTGCGACCGAGTAGGACTGATACAAGCGATGCCTGCCGGCGACGCAGAGAAAGATGTGGAAGGCAGGCGATGGGAACAGCGACTGGAGCTGATGAAGGAAGCCATCATCTACAACCGCAACAACCCGAGCATCATCTTCTACGAGAGTGGCAACAAAGGAGTATCGCGCGAGCACATGCTTCAGATGAAGGCCATCCGCGATGAGTTTGACCCTCATGGAGGCAGGGCCAGCGGCAGCCGGGAAATGCTCAATATCAATGAGGCTGAGTATGGCGGCGAGATGCTCTACATCAATAAGAGCAAGAAGCACCCCATGTGGTCGATGGAATACCACCGCGACGAGGGATTGAGAAAATACTGGGACGAGCAGAGCTACCCCTACCACAAGGAGGGAGACGGTCCGCTCTACCGCGGCAAACCGGCCTTCGAATACAACCACAATATGGATGTCTTCGCCGCCAGCATGGTAGAGCGATGGTTTGAGTACTGGCAGGAACGTCCTGGCACCGGCAAGCGCGTAAGCGATGGTGGCACCAAGATTATCTTCTCTGACACCAACACCCATCACCGTGGTGAGGCCAACTATCGTTCGAGCGGTGTCACCGATGCCATGCGCATTCCTAAGGACGCCTTCTTTGCCCACCAAGTGATGTGGAATGGATGGGTATCTCCTGAGAAAGATGCTACTTACATCGTAGGACACTGGAACTACAAGCCAGGCACCATCAAGACTACAGAATATGTAGTAAGCACGGGCGATGAGGTAGAGCTCTTCGTCAATGGCAAGAGTCTGGGCAAGGGCGAGCGCAGCAACCATTGGCTCTTTACATGGAAGAACGTTCCATTCGAGGAAGGAAAGGTTGAAGCCGTCGCTTACACATATTATCAGGAAGATGGCGAAAAGGCAAACTGCTCTAGCAAGAAATCGAGCCTCATCAAAAAAGAGACGAGCCGTTATGCGATAGAGACTGCCGGCAAACCAGACCATATCAAGCTGACAAGCATCCAGAACCCTGAAGGTTTCAAGGCTGATGGTGCCGACATGGCGCTCATACAGGTGGAAGTGGTGGATAAGGAAGGGCGTCGCTGCCCACTCGACAACCGCACCATCCACTTTAACTACCAAGGTGAGATGGAATGGCTCGGAGGCATTGCCACCCCTAACGAGGAAACGAAAAAGGCACTGGCCGACAAGAAACAAACGCTCGTCATCAACAAGAACGAGACCGCCGAAGAAAAAGCTGCCCGCAAGGCTGCCGACATCCTCGACTCTACGGATAGCGACAATACCTTCGACAACTACATCGGAAGAATCGACCTCCCTGTAGAGTGTGGCGTAAACAGGGTATTGATTCGCAGTACCATCAACGCGGGCGACATCAAGATTTGCGCAGGAGCCGATGGCATCAAAGGCGTAGCCAGCCTCGATCTGAAGACTGAAAAGGTAGACATCCCCCACTACCTGCCTCAGCAGACGCTGAAGGGCGACCTATCGCGCGGCGAGACTCCTTCTATCCCATCATACACCGATATCAAGGAGACACTCGATATCGCCAGGGCCGTAGCAGGCAGCAACCAGGAGGATGCCCAGAAGTCGTTTGACGATGACGAGACTTCAGAATGGAAGAGCGACGGCAATCCTGACAATGCCTGGATTACTTACCAGTTGACGAAGAAAGAAGCTGTGGACGAAATCACGCTGAAGCTCACAGGATGGCGCGACAAGATGTATCCACTTGCCATCTACGCCGGCAAGAAGAAGGTATGGGAGGGCTACACCTACGCCTGCCTCGGCTACGTACACATCAAGATAGACAAGCCCGTAAAGGCACGCGAAATCACCATCAAGATGGTAGGCGACGCCAAGAGCAAGACTCAGCTAGGCGACACCAAGGAATTGGCAGGCGGCAAGGCGAGCAGTCTCGATTTCATCGGCGTGAAAAAGGGCAAGCCTGTGTTGCGAATCGTAGAAATAGACTTGCTGAAAAGCAAGTAAGTGATGGTAAAGGCAACTTGTTTTTATCGTGACAAAACAAAAAAACTAAAACAGACCGCACACCGCACTAAATATAGCATAATTCATTGTATCACAGATAATTACAAGAGCGCGGTGTTCCAAATAGACCGCACTAAGACCACACTACACCACACTCCGCTTACCCACCCTATTTTAGTGCGGTATTAGTGTGATCTAAGTGCGGTGTCAGAGCCAGACCGCACTCCGCTAAACAATTAACACACAACTTGTTACACTACATTTAGTGCGGTGTGCGGTGTTTTTGCGTAAGCGAGTTTTTTGGGGCCAGCAAAGAGACGAACAAATCATTTTGTGACGTAGTTACAGAGACTGTCTGCCTAGGACAGTTAGACTATCTGCCTAGGACAGACCATCTATCTTCCTTAGACAGATAGTAATATGTCCCGACGCACTTGACACAACATCCCCGACGTTATGTTTGTTGCCTCGCCTCGGCAGTTTTTTGCCCCTGCAAGAGCAAAAAACTGCCGTGGTGAGGGCAATGTTATGCCTACGCTAGGCACAAATCGTTACTTCCAGGTCAATATGCTCCCTCCTATCCGAACGTTTCTACTCTCCTTTCCTGTACTTTGTCGGACTAATACCAAAGAAACTCTTAAACAACTTACTGAAGTAATACTGGTCATCAACACCTACCAGACATCCCACTTCAGCTACAGTAAGGCGGTCATCTTTGAGCAATTCAGCCGCCTTAGTCATTCGTAGCATACGGATGTAATCGTTAGGCGTATAGCCCGTAATCTGCTTCATCTTCTTATAAAAGGTAGTTCGACCATAACCCATGCTCTCAGCAAAGTGGTCGATATTGAGCTGCGAGTCGGTAAGATGCTCTGCCAGCCAAGTATCGAGCAAGGTCTGGAACTTCTTATCCTGTTCGTCCTTGATGACCTCTGGTACAGCAAGTTTGGCACTATCGGCAGTCTGTTGTCCATACAGTTGCTTGAGATGATTGCGCTGATCGAGTAGCTGGCAGCAGGTGGCAACTAGAATTTTGGTATGAAACGGCTTCTCTATGTAGGCATCAGCACCCACATCGATACCCTTCAGTCGCTTATCATCGGTAGTCAGCGCCGTCAACAAGATAATGGGGAGGTCGGCGAGTGTCAACTCCTTCCGCACCTTCTTCACCAGCTGATAGCCATCCATTCTAGGCATCATCACATCACTTATCAGCAACGCAGGCTTATCCGTCACCATTTTCTCCCAAGCCTCCTGCCCATCAGCAGCAAGTGCAACCTCGAAATATCTTTGCATTTCACTCTTCAGATATTCCCTCACATCGTTGTCATCCTCTACTATGAGGATGCGATATGGATTGAGAGGCTGCGCAGGCAACTCTCTGTATTCCACGTCTATACCTGCCCGTGATTTATATTTTTCCTCCATGGTCACGGCATTATCTTCCTTCATAAAGTCACTTGCCGCATAAACCTTTTCGTCTAGAGGAATTTCAACCTGGAATATGCTACCATGAGGCAGATTATCATGATAACTGATTACCCCATGGTGCACACGTACCAATTCGGCAGTTAAATGCAAACCGATGCCAATACTATCATGTGAGTAATTACTCTGATTGAAACGTTGGAAGAGTTGTGCCTGCTTCTCTTTTTCTACGCCCACACCAGTATCTTCTATAGATATGAGCAGATACTGATTGGCATTCAGCGATACCCGCATTGCCACATCACCATGGCTCGGAGTGTATTTCAACGCATTCGACAAAAGGTTATAAGTAATCTTATCGAGATAATTGCGATCCACATACATCTCATAACTCTTATCAAAAGGCAAAAACACAAAATTGATAGATTTGCCATCAGCCATATTTTTGAAATTGAAGAATATATCTTGCAAGAAAGCAATAACATCTGTCTTCTCCAAAGCAAGTTGCAATTTGTCGTTTTGCATCTTACGGAACTCCAAGAGCTGGTTGATGAGACGCATCATCCTCTCTACGCTCTTTGCCATCGATGATAAAGGTTGCTTCATTGCTCCCGGCACCTTGTCTACCGTCTTGAGGCGCTCCATATCTCCTCGAATAATGGTAAGCGGTGTACGGAACTCGTGAGAGATATTGGTAAAGAAACGAAGCTTGAATTCCGTAAGTTGTCTTTCCACTTTCACCTTATTGCGCAGAGCATTGATGCGACGGAAGGTAACATATATGTAATAGATAGCCACCAGCACAAGTACTATATATATCAGGTAAGCCCACCATGTGGCATAGAAAGGTGGGCGAACCACAACCTGAAGCAGCACTTCGTGAGGCGACCAAACTCCATGGGCATTACAAGAGCGCACATGCAAAGTATAATGTCCCACGGGCAAGTTGCGATATTGTGCAAAATTGATACGGGAAAGGTTACTCCAATTCTTGTCAAAACCTTCAAGATAATAAGTAAAAGAGCTTCCATTCTTCTTGGCATAATAGAAATCTGAGAAATAGAAAGTAAGCGAATTAAGACGATGACTGGTGGAAAAATTCTTGGCTCGGGTCAAGGTACCGTCCAGTCGACACTCCCCATTCTCCAATTCACCTACAGATATTCCATTTGCCTCTATCTTTGTAATCGCCAGAGGAAAAACGGGGGTCTTCTCGTGGATATTTTGGGGATTGAAAGTCATGATGCCATGATGAGTGGCAAAGGCCAGATCTCCATTATCCAGTTCCACAGCATTGTCCTCGGTACAAGCGTTCTCCAAGGAATTACCTCCAAAATAAAAATTATTGAATGTTCCTTTATGAAGGCGAGAGATTCCATTGTCTGTTCCAAACCAAATATCGCCAGTAGGCTTATGCTCTATAATACTCTGCACATTATTATCTGCAAGTCCATCCTGAGTAGTATAAGTTACGGTATCCCTGCCATCTATCATCTTTACCCCATTACCTATACTCCCTATCCAAATACGTCCTTTACTATCAGCATAGATACTATGCACCTCGTCATTCACGGGGTCTGTAGGCGACACATGTATCATCTGATAAGCGCCATGATTGCGTATCAGTTCATCGGGATTGAAACGCAAAGCACCTTGGCTAGTACACACCCAAACATCGCCATTTCTATCCATCTCCATATTGCGCATTTGCAAGAACTTGTCTTCTATTACATGGACTGTTTTTCCGTTCTGCCAAATGTCCAGTCCCGATTCAAAGCGAGAAACCCACATGCGATTTTTCTTATCAAAAAGGATATCGCTGATTTTTCTCTTTCCGAGAGACGATGGGAGACCTATTTGTACATAGCTTTTGCCTCCATCCATAACAAAGATACCCTTCTTACGAGTTCCCACATATAGTTTGCCCTTGACATCTTGCGTCACTGCCGTTACATCATCTTGGAGATTGGCGAAAGATCGTGAATTTTGCAAAAGACCGTCTGCCACACGATTTTCATTCTGCATATTACTCAAATACAGATGATCACCTACACGTTTGAGCAAGCGCACGTCATTATCATGATTGATCGCACCATTATCATCTCTAAAATAAAAGTAACTGGCTTCAGACTTTGAAAAATTGATGACATACACCCCCATATTCTCTAAGGACACCCAGAGATTATGCGCCTTGTCTTCGTAAGGAGAGAATGCATAGGGCGAAGAAAACAAATCAGCATACGACTCTAACTTTTCCAGATGAGTATCATAGGCAAAGAGTCCATTACCATATGTGGTGATCCATAACTTCCCATCACTTGCTGCATAGAATTGATAGCGAGGTTCGCTATTCATTTGCAAGAGATGCTGACTGTAGATACCTTGAAAATGGTAAGCCTTCTTGCTGGTAAGATAATAAACATCACTACCATCATAAGCCAGCACTATGGCGTTGCCCTGGTTATCTAGTACTACATGAGGCTGGCTCGGATTATACACAGAGCGAACCATCTGCTTGGTCTTCACCTGATACTGAAATATTCCAGCATTGGTGGTCAGGAAGATAGAACCATCATAATAGTTAGCCTCCGTTATTTTACGAATCGACTTATCCACAAAAGTAGAGTAAACAATCTTAAACTTGCCTTTTATCCACTGATAGATTGCACCATCACTCGTCACGAGATATTCCTGCTTGCCTGCCAGAACATAGTTGACCACATCTTGGGCAGGAAACGGTATTTTGGTAGAAACAAATTTATCACCATCAAAATGCACACGAACACCTTTTCCTTTCTCACCCCAGAACATCATGTCATGAGCTGAAAGAAAAGTATATCCCCTGATAGCTTGATTATAACTACCATCACCTGTAAAATCAACAAAGCTATTCTTCTCCAAATCATAGCAACTATAAAGCCGACTACGGAGACGTATCCATAAGAACCTGTCTCCCCATGTCTTGATACCCAGAATACGAAAATCTTGCATCAGCTTGCGGTTGCCAGAAGCGGTGGGTCTCAGCACCTCAGTTTGATAACCATCATATCGTGCCAAACCTGAAGTGGTGGCAAACCAAAGGTAGCCATATTTGTCTTGCAGAATTGAACGAACATAATTCGTAGGCAACTCATTGTAGACAGAGAGTTGATAGACATTCTGTGCCATCGTATGCTGGAAAGAAACTGTCATCCAAACAAACAATATGACACATAAAAAGCATTGAGACATTTTGTTACACATTCGTTTATTTCTTATTGATTATTCTAAAATATGTTGCAAAAATAGCAAAAAATAATGATTTTCTTGTACAAAATCACAAGAAAAACTACGCTGGTGACGTAATTTTAATCATATCGAACAATATTACATCCGTACTACATTCCGTTTCCCTACTTTTGCTGCAGAATTGCGACGTGAAGTCGTACAAGTAATTGTTCTTTGAAACTAAAGAACCTCTTATTCCGTTAAGAGTAGCCTACCGAAGCGTGCGTGGTTAACGACTGGGTGCGGAGCCTTCGGGACAATATGATGAAGCCTGGAACATCACAGGGCGTAGTTGTTAGGCTGACCGACAAGAATAACGTAAAGTAACCATCGCTATCAACCATCGTAACAAATAATTGGCTCATGGATGTTGAAGAGCCATGCCAAAACGGCAAGTGGACAAGTTAGTCATGTTTTAATAATGATTACACGGATGTCGCTCCACCGGTGGATAGATGGGTTCTAAATCGGTCGAAGTTATTTGTACGGAACATGGTAAGCCCAAAAGTCTCCTCGCTCGGCAACGAGAAGGAGGTAAGTCAATCGTAAGTGCGACCGAATGGCTTGTGGGTAAATGACGATGGAGAAAGCGAACGCCCCTCTGTAACGGTGGGGATAGGGATTGAGACATCATCCCACACGAAAGTGGGCAGACTTCCATCAGGTAATTCACTACGAAAAGGAATGCTGTTGATTAAGCCGAGCAAGAAAAGCCAAAAGAAATTTGCCCAAGCCACGCACGAAGTCATATACGGAATGCGCTCGGCAAAACAAGAGGATGTAATAGGAAAGCTCAACCCGAAGATTACGGGATGGGGCAACTATTTCAGATATGTGTCCTCGAAGGTGGTGTTTTCCAACCTCGACCACATAATCTTCCTACAGTTGAAGAGGTGGACGATACGCAGACATCACAACAAGTCGTTGAGACTTAATCACCTTGCAGACACACCGATACTCCGTTACACGAAAGTCAGGTCAGAAGCCAATCCGTACGACCCACGATATGACGAGTACTTCAAGCAACGACAACTAAACAAATGTCGTACACGCCCGCTCAAACGCAGTGCCTAACGGCACACAGAGCCGATTATTTAAAACGAGAAATAATTAACAGAATTACACGAGCCGTGTGCGGTGAAAGTCGCATGCACGGTTCTTAAAGGGGAAAGTGGGGGGGGCAACCCCACAGACCTACTTGGAAATGAGCAATATGAGCAAATATAATAGCTTTATAAAGAATTGGATTGTCATATCTATCGCTACATGCACCTTTTCCTACTTGCTTTGGGGACTGATGGATTTTGACACATTTGTGGGCACAAGTATTACCATCGAAGACTTGTGCTTTGACATTGCGTATTGCTCTGTCTACACCATGTTCTCTTTATTGATTTCAAATGTTGTACTAATTTCCGCTATGGCGTAAAAGCTAAAGCCTCTGGCCAATAACGGG
>CAVKLF010000069.1:0-10518 GCA_963657075.1 bacterium
TCAACTATAAATGCTCAATTTTTCAAGGGAAAGTGACGGAATCTGAAAAAATATGCGTACCTTTGCATCCGCAAAAAAGAAGTATCAAAATTATAAAAGAAAATATGGCATATTTGTTTTCATCAGAATCAGTTTCTGAAGGACATCCAGATAAGGTGTCTGATCAGATTTCAGACGCATTGCTCGACCAGTTTTTGGCTTACGATGACCGCGCTCACTGCGCTATCGAGACCTTCTGTACCACAGGACAGGTGGTAATCATGGGCGAGGTCCGCTCATCGGAGTACGTTGACTTACAGACGATTGCTCGTAAGACTATCAAGAAAATCGGTTATACCAAGAGCGAATATCAGTTTGACGGCGACTCTTGCGGTGTGCTCACCGCCATCCATGAGCAGAGCGACGACATCAATCGTGGTGTAAGTCGTGAAGAGGATGAAAATCAAGGTGCTGGCGACCAGGGTATGATGTTCGGTTACGCTACCAACGAGACCGACAACTACATGCCTGTTTCGCTCGACTTGGCTCAGCTCATCATGCGAGTGCTGGCAGACATCCGCAAGGAGGGTAAGGTAATGACTTATCTGCGCCCAGACTCCAAGAGCCAGGTTACCATCGAATATTCAGATGATAATATCCCACAGCGCATCGACACCATCGTAGTTTCTACCCAGCATGATGATTTCATCAAGAAGGCGAATGGTGAGGACGACGACGAGGCTATGTTGGCAAAGATACGTGAAGATGTGCTCAATGTCCTGATACCTCGTGTGAAGAGCCACTTGAGCGACAAGGTGCTCGCTCTCTTCAATGATGACATCAAGTATTTTGTGAATCCTACAGGTAAGTTTGTTATCGGTGGTCCTCATGGTGACACAGGTCTTACTGGTCGTAAGATTATCGTAGATACTTATGGAGGCAAGGGTGCTCATGGTGGTGGCGCCTTTTCGGGAAAAGACTCCAGCAAGGTAGACCGTTCTGCCGCATATGCTACTCGCTATATTGCCAAAAACATGGTAGCTGCAGGCGTAGCAGACGAGATGCTGGTGCAGGTAAGTTATGCCATCGGTGTAGCGGAGCCAGTAAGCATCTATGTGAATACATACGGCAGAAGCCATGTAAATATGACAGATGGTGAAATTGCTAAGAAGATAGCTGAAATGTTCGACCTTCGCCCTAAGGCCATCGAGCGTCAACTTAAGTTGCGTCAGCCGATGTTCTTGGAGACGGCTGCCTACGGACACATGGGACGTAAGAACGAGGTGGTAGAAAAGACGTTCACCAGTCGTTATCATGAGACAAAGACCCTTGAGGTGGAACTATTTACATGGGAAAAACTCGATAAGGTAGACGAGATCAAGAAGGCATTTGGCCTTTAAGGAATGGTGCAGCAAGCAGATTCTATATGGACGGAGACTGGTCTTGATGCTGACGGACAGCAACAGATACAGAGGCAACATAGCAGCCAACTCACACCTAGGCAGGTGCTGAGTTGGCTGCCTAGGAATGCTACCCCTGCCCAACAGGACTCCATGGTGCGTGCTCATATCAAACCGAGCGAGATACACTGGAGCAATATGCCTGATACCCTGCATCTTCCGGGGCATAAGCCTGGTAAGAGTTTTAGGGATGTAAGTCTGCCCCAGTATTACCGAGAGTCGTTCTTTTCGAAAGACTCTCTCTTTCATCCAGAACTTAGAGGGGGAAGATTGGGTGTGGCTGGCGATCCTGTGCCTTATACGATAGCTGGCGATAATTTCATCACCTCCTTGCTGTTGCTCTGCTTTGTGTTGGCATGTGTGTCTTTCTCTAAGTCGCATCAGTTTGTAGTGCGCCAGGCTAAGTCATTCTTCCACGTGCAACGGGAGGGTACAACCGAAGTGACGGAGACGAGCTCTGAGGTCAGATTTCAGCTAGTCTTGGTATTGCAGACCTGTCTCTTGATGGCCATCGGCTATTTCATCTATTCCAAGGTGTCTATCAGCGACACATTTATCATCGACCAGAACCAAGTTATCAGCATCTATGCAGGGGTGATGGTAGGTTATGTGCTGTTGAAAGCATTGCTTTACAGCATCGTGGGATGGACGTTCTTTGATAAGAAAAAAAATGGACAATGGATGAAGGCTTACCTCTTCTTGCTATCCAGTGAGGGCGTGCTCTTGTTCCCTGGAGTTATGCTGTTGTCATACTTTGGGTTATCGCTCCAAATAGCCATGATATATGCACTAATAGTGTTCGTTTTGGTTAAAATATTGTCATTTTACAAGAGCTACCTTATCTTTTTTCGAAGAAATGGTATGATTTTGCAAATATTTTTGTACTTTTGCGCTCTCGAAGTGGTACCCCTGTTCTCCCTTTGGGGCGGACTCGTATTAATCGGTCATTATTTGAAAATAAACTTTTAAGACAAGATGATAAAAAAAATTTTAGTTTCTCAGCCAAAGCCTGCTAGTGAGAAGTCGCCTTACTATGACATTGAGAAGGAATATGGTGTGGAATGCGTGTTCCGCCCATTCTTCAAGGTTGAGGGACTTACATCAAAGGAGTTTCGCCAGCAGAAGATCAACTTGCTGGACTATACCGCAGTCGTATTTACATCTCGCCACGCTGTGGACAATTACTTCAAGTTGGCTAAGGAGATGCGAATCACTATCCCTGAGGATATGAAGTACTTCTGCGTGATAGAAACCATCGCGCTATATATTCAGAAGTATGTGCAGTATCGCAAGCGCAAGGTGTTCTTCGGAGAGACAGGTAAGATTGATGGTTTGATGAGTCAGATGGTGCGCCATAAGAACGAGAAGTATCTCGTACCATTGAGCTGTGTACACAACGATGACATCAAGAACCAGCTCGACGAGAAGAAGTTGAACCACACCGAGTGTGTGATGTACCGCACGGTAAGCAATGACTTCACAGAAGAGGAAATCAAGAATTTCGACTATGACATGATGGTGTTCTTCAGTCCTACTGGCGTGAAGGCCCTCAAGCAGAATTTCCCCGACTTCAAGCAAGGAGACATCGCTCTCGGTGCTTTCGGACCAGCCACAGCCAAGACCGTTGCCGATGAAGGACTTCGACTTGACTTGGAGGCGCCTACCAAGGAATTCCCATCCATGACAGGGGCACTGAAGGAGTATCTGAAACGCAATAACAAGTAATCAAGCAGAGATAATCAATGTTGGCAAATCAAGATAACGCTTTCGGCAAGAAGGAGCATCTGTGCAAGCAAACGCTCATAGATGAGCTTTTCGGAGGAAAGGCAACGGTGCAGACTACCTGGCCTTTCAGAATGGTGTATCTTCTCGTCGACAAAGATCATTTCCGGGAAGACGTGCCTGTGCAGATGATGGTGAGTGTCTCCAAGAGATTCTTCAAGCGTGCCGTGAAGCGCAACCGGGTGAAACGGCAACTTCGGGAAGCTTACCGACTTCATAAGCATTTGCTCATAGAACGCATGGCATCTATCCCCGACAAGCGGTTGCTCTTGGCTATCGTATGGCAGGATGCCAACTTGTGCGACTCTGCCAAGATGGATGCCAAGATGGAAAAGGGACTGCAACGGTTGGTGGAGAAGCTATGAAGTGTCTCTATATGATATGGCACGTAGTAAAAAAGGTACTCACGTGGCTACTGGTGCTACCCATCCTGTTTTATCAGAAGTGCATCACCCCCTATACACCTCCTTCGTGTCGTTTCCAGCCCACTTGCTCAGAATATGCGAGGCAAGCCATCCTGAAGCATGGTCCGTTCAAAGGGCTGGCTTTGGCTATCTGGCGAATACTAAGGTGCAATCCGTGGGGCGGTTCGGGTTACGACCCCGTGCCGTAAGTTCCGATAGTGTTTCGGGTCCCATATATATACATTATTATAATATATAAAAGAAACTCATTCGATGGCAAAAAACTTTGTTGAAGAATTGAAATGGCGTGGTATGCTGGCGCAGATGATGCCAGGTACTGAGGAATACCTCAACACCCACATGGTGTCTGCCTATCTCGGAACAGACCCTACTGCAGACTCTCTGCACATCGGTCACCTTTGTGGTATCATGATGTTGCGCCACTTGCAGCGTTGTGGTCATAAGCCTTATCTCCTCGTGGGTGGTGCCACAGGTATGATTGGCGACCCTTCTGGAAAGAGCCAGGAACGTAATCTGCTCGACTCGGAGACTCTCTACCATAACCAGGAAGCTATCAAGAAGCAGGTATCCAAGTTCCTCGACTTCGATGGCAATGAGCCTAACAAGGCTGAGCTTGTCAACAACTACGACTGGATGAAGGATTTTACTTTCCTCGATTTCGCTCGTGAGGTGGGCAAGCATATCACTGTCAACTATATGATGGCGAAGGACAGCGTACAGAAGCGTTTGAATGGTGAGGCTCGTGATGGTTTGTCTTTCACGGAGTTCACTTACCAGTTGCTTCAAGGCTATGACTTCCTCTACCAGTATCAGAAGTATGGTGTTCGCCTCCAGCTCGGTGGTAACGACCAGTGGGGTAATATGACCACAGGTACAGAGCTGATTCACCGTACTCTAGGCAACGACGCAGAGTGCTATTGCTTGACCTGCCCATTGATTACCAAGGCAGACGGTAAGAAGTTCGGCAAGACAGAAAGTGGCAATATATGGCTCGACCGCAATCGTACCACTCCATACGCATTCTATCAGTTCTGGCTCAATGTGAGCGACGAAGATGCAGAGAAGTATATCAAGATATTTACCGACCTGGACAAGGAAACCATCGATGCCCTCGTAGAGGAACACAAGCAGGATCCAGGTCGTCGTGTGCTCCAGAAGCGTTTGGCAGAGGAGGTAACTGTGATGGTTCACTCTCAGGAAGACTTGGAAATGGCTATCGCAGCCAGCAACATCCTCTTTGGTAAAGCAACTAAGGAGAATCTCGCCCAGCTAGACGAGGCAACCTTGAACGATGTCTTTGCCAATGTGCCTCACTACACGATAGACAAGAGTTTGCTCGGTGGCGCAGCCGTAGACCTCTTTAATCAGGAAGGCATGGAGATTTTCCCTAGCAAGAGCGAGATGCGCAAGCTCGTTAAGGGTGGTGGCGTATCGCTCAATAAGGAGAAGCTCGCTGCTTTCGACCAGGTGGTAACAGCCGACGACCTTATCGACGGCAAGTATCTCTTGGTACAGAAAGGTAAGAAGAATTACTTCTTGATAACTGTAAAGTAAGAAACTCAGAGCTATTTGGAAGGTGAAAACATGCTTTTTTACCTTCCAAATGCAAAAAGTCGCTAAATAATTTGGTGGTGGAGAAAAAATCCATTACCTTTGCAGTTGGTTTGATTGTCCTATGGTGTAATGGTAGCACTACAGTTTTTGGTTCTGTCAGTGGTGGTTCGAATCCGCCTGGGACAACATATCGCAAACAACCCTTCAGATTTTCACGGATTTGGAGGGTTGTTTGTTTTTTTTGAACAGAAGAGATAAGATATGGAAGTTGTGAATGTCTTTCAAGCATATTATCCTCTAGGTATTTTGAACCTACTCGTCAGGATATAGGTGATAAACGGGGCACTTGCAAAAGAATGTGGGGAAAAAGACCTCATACTTCACTAATATGCTGTATTCTGCTGATTATAAATGTGTTACGGCAGTGTAGTGCTACTCTTAGACCTCACTTAGACTTCACCAAGACCTCACTTGTCGCAACCTCGATACCAAGCAAAAATGAAGGCAGTGCAGTGTAGTGAGGTCTTGGTGAAGTCTAAGTGAGGTCTTGCGGCAACACCTCACAAGGGTAAACCAGTTGGGGCACAGTGTGTTACGATATGCTTAGTGAGGTGTGTGGTCTTTTTCCTCACATTCTTTTGCAGGAGCCCCAGGAGACTATTTCCTTTGATGGGAGTAACGAGTTTTGCCTCGTGTAGGCACAATATTGCTCATTCGAGGACAATTTTTTGCCGTAGCTGGGGCAAAAAACTGCCGTAGCTGGGGCAAAAAACTGCCGTGGCTGGGGCAACAAACACAACGTCGGGGACGTTCTATCAGACTCTATTCCACGGGTCGTCTCCTTGATAGAAGAAACATTGGGTATCCATATCATTTCTGACAAATAGTTGCCGGTAAATATTAAATAAGTAAAAAGTAATGTACTTTCGTATAGAATAAGTGGTAAAAATAAAAATATTTTTGTAACTTTGCCGCAAGTCAATCGAACAAATCAAACAATTAGCAAAATACAAAAGTATGGACTTTAACAAACTATTCTCATTGGAGGGTAAGGTAGCCCTCGTAACAGGTGCCGCTTATGGCATCGGTTTCGCTATCGCCGAGGCTTATGCCAAGGCTGGTGCCAAAATCGCTTTCAACTGCCGTAGCCAGCACCACATGGATCAGGCATTGGCCGATTACCAGGCTAAGGGTATTGATGCCAAGGGCTACATCTGCGACGTAACCGACGAGGAGCAGGTGAAGAATATGGTGGCCGACATCGAGAAGGAGCTCGGCGTAATCGACATCTTGGTAAACAATGCTGGTATTATCAAGCGTATCCCAATGACAGAAATGTCGGTGGATGAGTTCAAGCAGGTGATAGACATCGACCTTACCGCTCCTTTCATCGTATCAAAGGCCGTTATCCCAGGCATGATCAAGAAGGGACATGGCAAGATTATCAATGTCTGCTCCATGATGAGCGAGTTGGGTCGCGAGACTGTATCTGCCTACGCTGCAGCTAAGGGCGGTTTGAAGATGCTCACCCGTAACATCTGCTCTGAGTATGGTGAATATAATATCCAGTGTAATGGCTTGGGTCCTGGTTATATCGCAACTCCACAGACAGCACCTCTTCGTGAGCGTCAGGCTGATGGCAGCCGTCATCCTTTCGATAGCTTCATTTGTGCTAAGACCCCAGCTGGCCGTTGGTTGGATCCTGAGGAGTTGGAAGGCCCTGCCGTATTCTTGGCTTCCGATGCCTCAAATGCAGTAAATGGTCACATCCTTTATGTAGATGGTGGTATTTTGGCTTACATTGGTAAGCAACCTAAATAATAAAAAATAAGAAAGCCTTCCGAGTCTAAGAATCTCGAAAGGCTTTCTGTATTAATGGGCTATTCGTATGGAATACCCACTAATACAGTGTAAAATAATCTTTACAAATTATTTGTTGATTGCGTCAGAAAGTTCAGCACCAGCCTTGAACTTAGCTACCTTCTTTGCTGCAATCTGAATCTTCTCCTTGGTAGCTGGGTTGATACCCTCGCGAGCAGGACGCTCATTAACGCTGAAAGTACCGAAGCCTACCAACTGGATCTTGTCACCTGCGATGAGAGCTTCCTTCAATGCGTTTGTAGTTGCTTCGAGAGCGGCCTTAGCCTGTGCTTTTGAGAGTTCAGCACTTGCTGCAATCTTGTCGATCAATTCTGTCTTGTTCATAATTTTCCTTTATTAAATGATTAATATTATTGTTTCTTAGCCTTTTTCGCTTACAAATATAGCTTTTTCCTTTCAAAGTTCAAATAAAAAAAGCAGAAAAGTGATGAAATTATTGAAAATTAAGTGTTATATAGCCTTTTTTTGGTGATTTCACGGATATTTTTCGTAATTTTGCCCCCAAATTACAAGTTAAGAAAGCAATATTAATCATTAAGACAGTAATATAGTTATGCGCAATATACCGATAGTAACAAAGAATCTGCTGATAGTGAATGTGGTAGCCTTTTTGGTGTGCTACTTCTTTGGTCAGGACGCTAGTGGAAATTTCAAGCTCAACGACATCTTGGGACTTCATTTCTTCATGGCTTCCGATTTTCATATTTATCAGCTGTTTACTTACATGTTTATGCATGGAGGTTTCGAACATATCATTTTTAATATGTTTGCCCTCTGGATGTTTGGATGCGTGGTAGAGCGTGTGTGGGGACCCAAGAAATTCCTTTTTTATTACATTGCGTGTGGCGTAGGTGCCGGACTTTTTCAGGAAGCAGCCCAGTTTGTCACTTATATGGTGAAGGACTTGGGAGCCTATGATGTGGTTAGTACTGGCGCCTCTCGCATCTCCATGGCAGAGTACCTTAATATGTGGACTACGGTAGGTGCATCGGGAGCCATCTATGCCATCTTGCTTGCGTTCGGAATGATATATCCCAATGAGCGCATCTTCATCTTCCCTCTGCCTGTACCTATCAAGGCAAAGTATTTTGTCATCGGCTATGCTGCCATAGAGCTGTTCTCTGCTTTGGCTACAACGGGCGATGGCGTGGCCCATATCGCTCACTTGGGAGGTATGGTCTTCGGATTCTTTATGATTCGCTATTGGCGTAAGCAGATAGATGGGGGGTATCATGGTTCTTCTACTGAAGATGCTTTTGATAGATTGCGTGGCATCTTTGGGGGTAGAAACAAAAAGAACCGCTTTAGTTATACACGTGGGGGAGGCTTTGCTTCGGGTAGTCGCCAAGAACCTGTCTATGAGCAGGATGCGGAGTGTACAACCAGTGAAAAAACGGTCTCACAAGAGGAGGTAGACCGTATCTTGGACAAGATAAGGAAGAGTGGCTATGATAGTCTGACCAAGGAAGAGAAACAAACGCTTTTTGACCAACGAAAGTAGTAAAAGCCCTTTTTTAGAAGAATCAAGTATGTTTAAAGGCTTTAAGGAGTTTACGGTAAAGATGATAGCAGGAGCCAATGTGGCAACTATTGTCATCATGTTGCTCGTCGGATATTCTGATGTCTTGAGTCCAGAGAAATACCCTGCATTTTCGAATGCAGGTTTGCTGTTTCCTGTCTTTTTGGCGATCAACTTCGGCTTCTTGCTGTTTTGGCTTCTTTTTAAAGTAAGGTTTGCTGCTATTCCCATCTTAGGTTTTTTGATATCTTATG
Source organism: bacterium (assembly GCA_963657075.1). Taxonomy (GTDB): domain Bacteria; phylum Bacteroidota; class Bacteroidia; order Bacteroidales; family Bacteroidaceae; genus Prevotella. The sequence goes on from CAVKLF010000069.1 coordinate 8,855, forward strand.
TGCCTGTGCGCCAGTATGTACCCATCAATTTTGGAGGAGAACCTCCTAAGGGCTGCATCAAGGTGCTGTCGTATAATACTTGGAACTTTGGCAATCAGACAGAGGATGCCGATGGAACCAATGTCTGCTTGTCGTATCTGCAAGAGCAGGATGCCGATATTGTGTGTTTGCAGGAGGCGATGCCCAATGAAAGGAATATTCATCAGATAGACAGTCTGCTAAAGCCGCAGTATGCCTACCGAGACACCATCTTGCATCCCAATGGTGGCAACTGTCTGATGCTATTGAGTAAGTTCCCGATAGTAGGCAAAGAGCTGATTCCGTATGAGTCGAAAGGAAATATGAGCGCAGCTTATCGCCTCAAGATAGACGGTAGGGAAGTGCTCCTTATCAACAATCATCTGGAAACTACAGGATTGAGTCTGGAAGACCGCCGCCAGTTCAAGAATCTGGTAGTAGGTAAGTTACAGGTAGATACGGCGGAGGAAACCAGCAAACTCTTGGTGGTGAAACTGGCCGAGGCTACTCGCAAGCGTGCACCTGAGGCCGAGGCTGTGGCTCGATACATCGAACGTCACAAAGACATGAGTATCATCCTGTGCGGCGACTTCAACGATGGACCTATCTCGTATGCCCATCGCACGATAGCCAAGCGTCTTACAGACTGCTATGTGTCGAGCGGGAATGGAGTAGGGGTGAGCTATCATCATGGAGGCTTTTTCGTACGCATCGACAATATCATGTGTTCTGGCGATTGGCAGCCGTATCAGTGCAAGGTAGATGACAAAATAGCCGTTTCAGACCACTATCCTATCATTTGTTACCTAAAAAAGAGCCCTAAAAAGCAAAAATAGCCCAAATAATTCTTATAAAAGAAAAAAAATGCGTATTTTTGCACGTCATTATGTGGGTAATGCTAGATTACCAGACTGAATATAAAATAATTAATAACTATAAATAGAAATGCAAAACAAAGGAATTGTAATTTGTGTAGCCGTCTTATTGACTCTCGCAAGTATCTTCTATTTGTCGTTCTCGTTTGCCACACGTTACTATGACAGCGAGGCTGCAAAACTGAAAGACCCTATTGCACAGCAGGATTATAAGGATTCTGTAAAGTACTTAGGCGTTTATTCATACCAGAACTGCTTGGAGACTCAGATTGGTCTTGGACTTGACTTGAAGGGCGGTATGAACGTAATCCTTGAGATTTCTGTACCTGATGTAATTGAGAACCTCGCCGACCACAAGACCGACGTGGGCTTTACCAATGCCATGAAGGAAGCAAGAGCTCAGGAGGAAGCTAACGGTGGTGACTTCGTGTCACTTTTCATTAACGCTTATCACAAGAGCGCACCTGGTCATAAACTCGCAGAAGTGTTTGCCACCCAGCAGTTGCAGGGTAAGGTTTCTCCACAGAGCAGCGACGCTGAGGTAGAGAAGGCTATCCGCTCTTCTGTACAGGATGCCATCGACAACTCATTCAATGTTGTCCGCACCCGTATCGACAAGTTTGGTGTAGTTCAGCCTAACATCCAGAAGTTGGAAGGTCAGCAGGGCCGTATCATGGTAGAAATGCCTGGTATCAGCCAGCCTGAGCGTATGCGTAAGATGCTTCAGGGTAGTGCTAACCTTGAGTTCTGGGAGACATATAACTCTGAGGA